>NZ_JBIUCZ010000033.1:0-40771 GCF_047975845.1 Sphingomonas mangrovi
CGCGCGCGCCTACAACAACACCCCCAGAAAGTGCCTCGGCTTCCGTACCCCCGCCGAGGCATTCCAACTGTTGCACTTCGAATGTGAATCCACATGCTGACCTCCGTCAGCATGACGAACGAAGTCGGATCGTCACCCTCAGCCGTGCATCGCCTCCAGGCTCAGCCTCAGCGGCATCTCCTCGCCTGCGTCGGCGCGCGCGAGGCTGTCGAGCGTGGTGGTGGCGATCGCGTCGAGCGCTTCCTCGGTCAGGAACGCCTGGTGGCCGGTGACCAGCACGTTGGGGAAGGTCAGCAGCCGCTGGAACACGTCGTCCTGGATGATCTCGTTCGACAGGTCCTCGAAGAACAGGTCGGCTTCTTGCTCGTAGACGTCGAGCGCGACGCCCGCGATCTTGCGCGACTTCAGCCCCTCGATCAGCGCGGCGGTGTCGATCAGCCCGCCGCGGCTGGTGTTGACGACGATAAGCCCCGGCTGCGCCGCCGCGATCGCGGCGGCATCGACGATGTGGCGCGTCTCCGGCGTCAGCGGACAATGGAGCGTGACGATATCGACCTGGCGCAGCAGTTCGGCCGGCTCGACGTAGCGCACCCCCAGCGCCTCCAGCTCGGGATCGCGGGCGACGTCGCTCGCCAGCACTTCGCAGCCGAAACCGCCGCGGAACGCCTTCGCGACCAGCGCGCCGATCCGCCCGGTGCCGATCACCCCCACGGTGCGCCCGTGGAGGTTGCGGCCGATCAGCCCGTCGAGCGCGAAATTATTCTCCCGCACGCGGGCCCAGGCGCGGTGGATCTTGCGGTCGAGCGCCATCAGCAGCGCGACGGTGAACTCCGCCACGGCATGCGGTGAATAGGCCGGCACGCGCACCACCGCGATGCCGAGCGCCGCGGCGGCGCGCAGGTCCACGTTGTTGTAGCCCGCGCAGCGCAGCGCGACGGTCCGCACGCCGGCCTCCGCCAGCGCCCCGAGCACCTCGGCATCCAAGCGGTCGTTGACGAACACGCACACCGCCTCGTGCCCCTCGGCAAGCACGGCGGTCTGCGCGTCGAGCCGCGCTTCGAAAAAGCTCAGCGCATGGCCGAAGCGGGCATTGGCCGCCTCCAGGAAACGGCGGTCGTATGCCTTGGTACTGAACACCGCGACGCGCATGCGTCTCTCCCGATTAGAGGCGCAGGCCGGCGGGGTCGCCGAACTTGCCCGCCTGATAGTCGTGGATCGCCTGCGTGATCTCCTCGCGCCGGTTCATCACGAACGGCCCGTGCGCCACCACCGGTTCGTCGATCGGATCGGCATGGCCGAACAGCAGCAGCGCGCCGCCGTCGCTGGCGACAGCAACGGAGTCGCCGTCCCGATCGAGCTCGGCGAGGTGCCACTCGCGCACGGGCGCGCCGCCCACCGTGATGCCGCCGCGGACGACGTAGAGGAAGACGCTGCGACCCGCCGGCGCCGGCAGGTAGACCTCCGCCCCCTGCCCCAGCGCCACCACCGACATGAAGACGCTGGTGAGCGACTCGACCGGCCCCTGCTTGCCGTCGAAGCTGCCGGCGATCAGGCGCAGCGCGCTGCCCTGCCCCAGCGGCAGCGCCGGGATCGCGTCCGCCTGCACGCCGGTGTAGCGCGGCGCGGTCATCTTGAGCCGGGCGGGCAGGTTCACCCACAGCTGCAGGATCTCCATCGGCCCACCGTCGCGCTGGAACGCCGGCGGCGAGAGTTCCGCATGGATCAGTCCGGAGCCGGCCGTCATCCACTGCACACCGCCCGCATCGACGACATAGGCATGGCCGCCGGTATCGTGGTGGGCGAGGCTCCCTTCGAGGATGAAGGTCACCGTCTCGAACCCGCGGTGCGGATGCGGGCCGAACGGCAGGCCGGCGTTGCCCGGCGGATAGGTCTGCGGCCCGTGGTGATTGAGGAACAGGAACGGATCGATCTGCGGCAGCCCCGGGCCCGGCAGCGGCCGGCGAGTCACCAGGTCGGCGATGTCGTCGCGCGCCGCCGGGTGCGCCGCGATTAGGCTGCGGCCGGTCATGCGCCGAGTTCCAGCGCCAGATCCGGCCCCACCGGCACGATCCCGGTCGGATTGATGTTGGCGTGGCTCTGGTAATAGTGCCGCTTGATGTGGTCGAAATTGACCGTGCCGGCGACACCCGGCAGCCGGTAGACGTCGCGCACGAACCGCGACAGCGCCGGATAGTCGGTGACCCGGCGGATGTTGCACTTGAAATGGCCGTGATAGACCGCATCGAACCGGACGAGCGTGGTGAACAGCCGCACGTCCGCCTCGGTCAGCGTGTCGCCGAACAGATAGCGACCGCGCTCCAGCAGTACCTCGAGTTCGTCGAGCATCGCGAACAGCGGCGCCACCGCTTCCTCATACGCCTCCTGCGTGGTCGCGAAGCCGGCGCGGTACACGCCGTTGTTGACCCCGTGGTAGATGCGGTCGTTGAGCGCATCGATTTCCGTGCGCAGCGGTTCGGGATAGAAGTCGCCTGGCGTTGCACCGACCCCGTCGAAGGCGCTGCCGAACATGCGCAGGATATCGGCGGACTCGTTGCTGACGATCGTCCCGCGCTGCGTGTCCCACAGCACCGGCACCGTCACCCGCCCGCTGTAGCTCGGGTCCGCGGCGGTATAGACCTGATAGAGATAGTCCGCGCCGTGAAGCGGATCGCCGGTGACGCAAGGACCGGGCGCGAAGGTCCAGCCGTTCTCCCGCATCAGCCAGTGGACGACGGAGACGGGGATCATCGCCTCCAGCCCCTTCAGCCGCCGCGCGATCAGCGTGCGGTGCGCCCAGGGACAGGCGAGGCTGACGTAGAGATGGTAGCGCCCGGGCTCGGCCGCGAAGCCGCCTTCCCCGGTCGGACCGGGGCTGCCGTCGGGAGTCACCCAGTTGCGGAACTGGCTCTTGGAGCGCTCGAACCGCCCGTCGGTCTTGCTGGTGTCGTACCAGCGATCCTGCCAAATGCCGTCGACCAGCAATCCCATGCGTTTCCTTTCCTGGCTGTGCCGGCGGAACGCACGAGCCCGGCGAACGTCTCCGCGCGCCGGGCCAAGTTGATCAGATGAACTCGATCTTCGAGACGAGATAGTAGCGGTCGCCGGCGGGCACCGAGACCTCGACCTCGTCGTCGACCTTGCGGCCGATCAGCGCCCGGCCCAGCGGCGAGTTGTACGAGATGCGGCCGCCCTTGGCATCGGCCTCGGTCTGGCCGACGATCTGATAGCGGATCGGCTTGTCCTCGTCGTCGAGCAGCGTCACGGTCGCGCCGAACACGATCTTGTCGCCCGACAGGTCGCGCGGGTCGATCACCTGCGCGCGGCTGAGCTTGTCCTCGATGTCGGCGATCGACGCCTCGATCTGGCCCTGGCGCTCCTTGGCGGCGTGATATTCGGCGTTTTCCGAAAGATCGCCGTGCGCGCGCGCTTCCTCGATCGCATCGACGATCTGCGGCCGTTCTTCTTTGAGACGCTTCAGGTCCTGGGTGAGCTTTTCATAGCCCTCCTGGAGCATCGGCATCTTCTCGACGGTCGCCATCGTTGCGGTCCTTCGTTCACGTCCCCCGTCCGAGCGGACCCCGATGGTCCGCCCGCACGCTTCGTCTGGTTGCGGGGATCAGTTGTGCGGCCGCGAATAATAGGCCTGCAGCGGGCGCACTTCAAGGGAGCGCCGCGACAGCGCCTCGATCGCCTGCGCCGCCGCGACGCTGGACGACGCGGTGGTGAAGTACGGCACCTTCTGGGCGACCGCAGAGGCACGGATCGATTCGGAGTCGCGCAGCGACTGCCAGCCTTCGGTGGTGTTGACGATCAGCGCGATGTCGCCGTCCAGGATGCGGTCGACGATGTGCGGCCGACCCTGCGCCACCTTGTTGACCCGCTCGACCGGCACACCCGCCTGGTCGAGATAGTCGGCAGTGCCGGCCGTCGCGACGATGGTGAAGCCCATCTCGACCAGCAGCCGTGCGCCCGGCAGGATCACCGGCTTGTCGCTGTCCTTCACCGACACGAACACCGCGCCGCGCTCCGGCAGGATGACGCCGGCACCGAGCTGCGACTTGGCGAAGGCGGTGGCGAAATCGCTATCGATTCCCATGACTTCGCCGGTCGACTTCATTTCGGGGCTGAGCACCGGATCGACGCCGGGGAAGCGGCCCCACGGGAAGACGGCTTCCTTCACCGCGCTATGATCGATGTCGCGATCGATCGGCGGCAGGTCGGCCAGCTTCTCGCCCGCCATGACGCGGCTGGCGATCTTGGCGACCGGCACGCCGATCGCCTTGGCGACGAACGGCACGGTGCGCGACGCGCGCGGATTGACCTCGATGAGGTAGACCTGCCCGTCCTTGACCGCGAACTGGATGTTCATCAGCCCCTTGACCGACAACGCCTTGGCGAGCGCCACCGTCTGGCGCTCGATCTCGGCGATCAGTTCGGCCGACAGGCTGTAGGGCGGGATCGAGCAGGCGCTGTCGCCCGAATGGACGCCCGCCTCCTCGATGTGCTGCAGCACCCCCGCGACCGTCACGTCCGTGCCGTCGCTGATCGCGTCGACATCGACCTCGATCGCGTCGCGCAGATACTGGTCTATCAGGACTGGCGAGTCCCCCGACACCTGCACCGCCGTCTGGATATAGTCGTCGAGCTGGCGCTGGCTGTCGACGATCTCCATCGCGCGGCCGCCAAGCACGTAGCTCGGGCGCATCAGCACCGGGTAGCCGATGCGCTCGGCCACGGCGACCGCCTCGTCGCGGCTGCGGGCGATGCCGTTCGCCGGCTGGAGCAGCCCGAGCTTCGACACCAATGCCGCGAAGCGCTCGCGGTCCTCGGCCAGGTCGATCGCATCCGGGCTGGTGCCCAGGATCGGGATGCCCGCGTCCTCCAGCGCCTTGGCGAGGTTGAGCGGCGTCTGGCCGCCGAACTGGACGATCACGCCCAGCAAGCTGCCCTTCTGCTGCTCGACGTGCAGGATCTCCAGCACGTCCTCGGCCGTCAGCGGCTCGAAGTAGAGGCGGTCGGAGGTGTCGTAGTCGGTGCTCACCGTCTCCGGATTGCAGTTGACCATGATCGTCTCATAGCCTGCATCCGACAGCGCAAAGCACGCGTGGCAACAGCAATAGTCGAACTCGATCCCCTGGCCGATGCGGTTGGGGCCGCCGCCCAGGATCACGACCTTGGTGCGCTCGGACGGCTGGCTCTCGTCCTCGGGCTCGCCGAAGGTCGGCGCCTCGTAGGTCGAGTACATGTAGGGCGTCTTCGCCTCGAACTCGGCGGCGCAGGTGTCGATGCGCTTGAACACCGGGCGGATGCCCAGCTTCAGGCGATGCTCGCGCACCTCCGCCTCGGTGACGCCGCCCGACATCGCCTTGACGACCTCGTGGATCAGCCCGGAGCCCTGCGCGATGCCGCGCTGCATTCCGCGCAGGTGCACCGACTCGAGCGCGAGCCGCGCCAGACGCTTGTCGGAGAAGCCCATCGCCTTCAGCCGGCGCATCCCCGCCGCGTCGATCGGCAGGCCGTGCGCCTTCACCTCGTTCTCGGCGGCGACGATCTCGGCGATCCGCTCCAGGAACCACGGATCGTACTTCGCGATCGCGTGGACCTCGGCGACGGTGAAGCCCTCGCGCAGCGCCTGCGCCGCCACCAGCAGCCGGTCCGGAGTCGCGACCGCGAGCGCCGCCTCGATCAGGTCGCGACGCCCCCCCACCAGCCGCTCGACCTCGTTGAAGCCGGACAGGCCGGTCTCCAGCCCGCGCAGCGCCTTTTGCAGGCTTTCGTGGATGTTGCGGCCGATCGCCATCACCTCGCCCACCGACTTCATCGCGGTGGAGAGCACGGCCTCGGAGCCCTTGAACTTCTCGAACGCGAAGCGCGGGATCTTGGTGACGACGTAGTCGATCGTCGGCTCGAACGACGCCGGCGTCGCGCCGGTGATGTCGTTGGTGATCTCGTCCAGCGTGTAGCCAACCGCGAGCTTCGCGGCCACCTTGGCGATCGGGAAGCCGGTCGCCTTCGACGCGAGCGCCGAGGAGCGCGACACACGCGGGTTCATCTCGATGACGATCAGGCGACCGTCCTTCGGATTGACTGCGAACTGGACGTTGGAACCGCCTGTTTCGACGCCGATTTCCCGCAACACCGCGATCGATGCGTTCCGCATGATCTGGTATTCCTTGTCGGTCAGCGTCAGCGCCGGCGCGACGGTGATGGAATCGCCCGTGTGGACGCCCATCGGGTCGATGTTCTCGATCGAGCAGACGATGATGGCGTTGTCCGCACGGTCGCGGACCACCTCCATCTCATATTCCTTCCAGCCGAGCAGCGATTCCTCGATCAGCACCTCGGTCGTGGGCGACGCGTCGAGGCCGGCGCGGACGATGCGCAGGAACTCGTCCTTGTTGTAGGCGACGCCGCCGCCGGTGCCGCCGAGCGTGAAGCTCGGGCGGATGATCGCGGGCAGGCCGACCTTGTCCAGCCCCTCCAGCGCCTCCGCCTCGGTATGCGCGATCGCCGAGCGCGCGCTTTCGAGGCCGATCTTGTCCATCGCGTCGCGGAACTTCAGCCGATCCTCGGCCTTGTCGATCGCGTCGGCGTCGGCACCGATCATCTTGACGCCGAACTTGTCGAGCGTGCCGTCGCGGAACAGCGCGAGCGCGGTGTTGAGCGCGGTCTGCCCGCCCATCGTCGGCAGCACCGCGTCGGGGCGCTCCTTCTCGATGATCTTGGCGACCACCGCCGGCGTGATCGGCTCGACATAGGTCGCGTCGGCCAACTCGGGATCGGTCATGATCGTCGCCGGGTTCGAATTGACCAGGACGATGCGGAAGCCCTCTTCCTTCAGCGCCTTGATCGCCTGCACGCCCGAATAGTCGAACTCGCAGGCCTGGCCGATGACGATCGGCCCCGCGCCGATGACGAGGATGGAGGAGATGTCGGTGCGTTTTGGCATTATTTCTTCTCAGTCTCGGAATATGCTTCGTTCCCGACAAAACCAAGGTTCATCGGGAGACGGCTTTCTTTGAGTTGCTGCAGCACGCAATCGACCTTGTCGTATTCGGCATCAGGATCAGGACGGAACCGGACCTCTTCTCCCCCGCCGTGTACGAGCCATCGGTTTGGCGCTCGGCACGCGTCGGTTAGACGATCCAAGAGCTTCTGCGACGGCACTCCTGTCACTCGCTGGATCGGTTGGGCAATACGCCGCCCTTGGGCGATGAATGCAGATTGCTGGGCCTCGTTCTCTAGCGTCAGAATATAGAACGGGTGCACCGCAGTTTTCAGACAGGCCAGCTTGCGACCGGTAGTTTCCCCAATGTCGCTGATCCTGACCTCGTCAGATCGGAGCTCGTCCTCGTACGTGATAGCTATGTTCTCACGAGGGACGCCGCACTGCGCGATCGCCTCGATCGTCTGCTGATAGCCGGGCGGCGGAAGTTGGATCACCGCAACATGCCCACAAACCGCTCGAACAGGTAGAAACTGTCCTGCGGGCCGGGGCTGGCTTCGGGGTGGTACTGGACGCTGAAGGCGGGCTTGTCGGTGAGTTCCAGCCCGGCGTTGCTGCCGTCGAACAGCGAGACGTGGGTCTCGCGGACGTTGGCGGGCAGGCTGTCGCGCTCGACGGCAAAGCCATGGTTCATCGAGGTGATCTCGACTGCGCCGTCTTCCAGCCGCTTGACCGGATGGTTGGCGCCACGATGGCCCTGGAACATCTTGGTCGTGGTGGCGCCGACCGCGAGGCCGAGCAGCTGGTGGCCGAGACAGATGCCGAACAGCGGCTTGCCGGTGTCGAGCAGCTGGCGGATCACCGGCACGGCATATTCGCCGGTCGCGGCCGGATCGCCCGGGCCGTTCGACAGGAAGATGCCGTCGGGCTTCTGCGCCATCACCTCGTCGAAGGTGGCGGTGGCGGGCAGCACGGAGACGCGCGCGCCGGCCTGGACCAGGTTGCGGAAGATGTTGCGCTTCGACCCATAGTCGATCGCGACGACGTGCGGGCGGGCTGCGTCCTCAACCTGCGCGTCATCCTGACGGAAGTTAGGATCTCGTGCCGCGGGGGTCTCGCTTGTGGCAGGGGTCTCGCTCGTGTCGTAGCCCTCGCCCAGCCGCCAGATGCCGCCCTGCCAGCCATAGTGTGTCTCGCAGCTGACGTCCTTGGCGAGGTCCATGCCCTCCAGCCCCGGCCAGCCGCGTGCCTTTTCGAGCAGCGCGTCGAGGTCGAACTCGCCGGTCGGCGAATGGGCGATGACGCCGTTGGGGGCGCCGCCGACGCGGATGCGGCGGGTGAGCGCGCGCGTGTCGATGCCGGCCAAGCCGATCCGCCCGTGCTTGCGCATCCAGGCGACCAGCGGCTCGGCCGAGCGGAAGTTGCTCGGCGCGGTCGGGTCCTCCCGCACGATCATGCCCAGCGCATGGGGATCGTCCGCCTCGAGGTCGTCGGGATTGGCGCCGACGTTGCCGATGTGCGGGAAGGTGAAGGTGATGACCTGCCCGGCGAAGGACGGATCGGTCATGATTTCCTGATAGCCGGTCATCGCGGTGTGGAAGCACACCTCGCCGACCGCATCGCCCTCGGCCCCGAAGCCGCGGCCCCACAACACGTCACCGGACGCCAGAACGAGTACGCCGGTGGCTCCTTCGGGCGCGGGCATGGGTTTGGCGTCGGCCACTAGGGCGATCCTCCTGATAGATGTGCTGGCGATGTCGCTAAGCGCTGCCGGCTAAGGCCCGGCGGCGCCCGCGTCAATCTGTTAAACCCCGCCGGTTCCGGCTACCCTCCCCGGCTTTCCGACGAACCGAGAGAACCAATGATTCGCGACACCATCAAGGCTGCGCTGGTTTCCGCCATGAAAGGCGGCGACAAGCAGACCACCGCCACGATCCGCCTGATCCAGTCCGCGATCAAGAACCGCGATATCGAGGTGCGCACCGGCGGCGCGCCCGCCGACGACGATGCGCTGGTGGTCGAGGTGCTGCAGAAGATGGTGAAGCAGCGCCGCGAATCGATCGCGATGTACGAGCAGGGCAACCGCCCGGAGCTCGCCGCGAACGAGGCCGCCGAGGTCGAGGTGATCGAGCGGTTCCTGCCCCAGCAGATGGACGAGGCCGAGACGGCCGCCGCGATCGCGGCGATCAAGGCCGAGCTGGGCGCCACCGGCATGAAGGACATGGGCCGGGTGATGGCCGAGCTGAAGGCGCGCCACGGCAGCACGCTCGACATGAGCAAGGCGTCGGGCGCGGTGAAGGCGGCGCTGGCGGGCTAAGGCCCCTCCGTCCCCTGTCTTGCGCGGGGGCGGCGGCCGCGGACGATGAGCCTCTCCCCTCAATTCCTCGACGAGCTGCGCGCCCGTACCCTGTTGTCGGCGCTGGTCGGCAAGACGGTGAAGCTCCAGCGCGCGGGGCGGGAATGGCGCGCCTGCTGCCCGTTCCACGACGAGAAGACGCCCAGCTTCTACGTCAACGACGACAAGGGCTTCTACCACTGCTTCGGCTGCTCGGCGCACGGCGATGCGATCCGCTGGATGACCGAGCAGCGCGGCCTGCCGTTCATCGATGCCGTCAAGGAACTCGCCCAAGCGGCCGGGCTGGAGATGCCCGCGCAGGATCGCCGCTCGGCCGAACGCGCCCAGCGCGCCAAGGGCCTGCACGAGGCGATGGACGACGCCGCGCACTGGTTCACCGAACAGCTCCACGGCCTGTCGGGCGCCGAAGCGCGCGCCGCGCTCGACCGGCGCGGCATCTCGGCGGAGACGGCACGCAGCTTCGGCCTGGGCTTTTCTCCCGATTCGCGGGGCAAGCTGAAGGAAGCGCTCGCCAGCTACGGCGACCCGATACTGGTCGAGGCCGGGCTGCTGATCCAGGTCGAGAACAAGGCACCCTACGACCGGTTTCGCGGGCGGCTGATGATCCCGATCCGCGACGCGCGCGGGCGGGTGATCGCATTCGGCGGCCGCGTCATCGGCGACGGCGAGCCGAAGTACCTCAACTCCCCCGAGACGCCGCTGTTCGACAAGGGACGGACGCTGTTCAACCTCGACCGTGCTCAGGCCGCCGCGCGCAAGGCCGGGCGGGTGATCGCGGTCGAGGGGTATATGGACGTGATCGCGCTCGCGCAGGCGGGGTTCGGCGAGGCGGTGGCGCCGCTCGGCACGGCAATTACCGAAAGCCAGCTGGAACGGTTGTGGCGGATGGCCGACGTGCCGATCCTGTGCTTCGACGGCGATGCCGCCGGACAAAAGGCGGCGATTCGTGCCGCCCATCGCGCGCTGCCGCTGCTGGGGCCGGGACGCAGCCTCTCCTTCGTCACGCTGCCGCAGGGCCAGGATCCGGATGACCTGGTCCGCGCCAAGGGAGCCGGCGCGTTCGAGGCGCTGCTGCGCGAGACCGAGCCGCTGGTCGAGCGGCTGTGGGCGCACGAGGCGGCCGCCGAGCCACTCGCCACGCCGGAAAACCGCGCCGGGCTCAAGCGGCGCTTAAGCGAGCTTGCCCGCACGATCGGCGATCCGATGGTGCGCGACGAGTATCTGGCGGAGTTCCGCAGCCGCTGCGACGCGCTGTTCGCCCCGCCGGAACGCAACCGGCAGTGGCAAGGCGGCGGCGGCCAATGGCGAGGCAGCGGCGACCGTGGCGGCCAGCGCGGCGGCGCTTCCCGGCCGGGGCAGCGCGGCGGGTGGCGACCGCCCGAGCCGCCCCCATCCGAGACCGCGCGCCAGATCGCGCGCGGCATCGATCCGGTCCTCGCCAAGGCGGTGGTCGCCGGGCTGATCCGCCACCCGGCCGAGATCGCGCGCCACCTGGAGGTGCTAGGATCGCTGCGGCTGGCCGACGGCGCGCTCGGACGGCTGTTCGAGGCGGTGGTCGACGTGGCGCTCGCCGACCGGCAACTTGATAGCGCGGGAATCCGTACCATATTGGCGCGGTCGGGCTTCGACGACATCGCCAGCGAGCTGCTACGGGCGGACACCCTGCCCTTCTCGTTCACCCGCACGGGGACGGACGACGTGCCGCGCGCGGTGGCCGATCTGGACGAGGCGATCGCCGTGCTGGTGACGCGTCCCGCGGTGGATGCGGCATTGGCGGAGGCGACCGCGGCGGTGCAGGCCGGGGCCGACGCGACCGCGTTCGAGCGCCAGGTGGCGCTGGTTCGGGAACGCCAGGCACTGGAGGCGCGTCTTGCAAATCTGGTCCTGGCAGACGAAGACGATTAGAATCCGTCCCGGAATTCAGACCGGGCATTTCGAGGGCATTTGATGGCGAAGGCGAACGGTGGCGGCGACGACACGATGGAAACGGGCGACGCGCCGCTGATCGATCTGAACGAAGGATCGATCAAGAAGCTGGTCGCGCGTGCCAAGAAGCGCGGCTACATCACGGTCGATCAACTCAACGAGATGCTGCCGCAGGACCAGATGTCCTCGGAGCAGATCGAGGACATCATGGCCGCGCTCAACGAAATGGGCGTGAACGTCGTCGAGAACGAGGAAGCCGGCGAGGAAGGCGAGACCGAGCAGGCCGCCGACGACGGTGACGAGGAATCGTCCGACCAGCAGGACGATGCCGCCCCCGCGTTCGAGGCGGTCAAGAAGAAGGAGACGGTCGATCGCACCGACGATCCCGTCCGCATGTATCTTCGCGAGATGGGCGCCGTCGAGCTGCTCAGCCGCGAGGGCGAGATCGCGATCGCCAAGCGTATCGAGGCCGGCCGCGACACGATGATCCTCGGGCTGTGCGAAAGCCCGATCACCTTCAACGCGATCATCGGCTGGTCCGAGGCGCTGAACGAAGGCACGATGCAGCTGCGCGAGATCCTCGATCTCGACGCGATGCTGTCGAAGGGACCGTCGGCCGAGCAGGTCGAGGGTGCCGAGGACGACGACGAAGGCGACGAGATCAGCGAGAAGAACGTCGGCCCGTCGTTCAAGGAAGAGGAAGAGCCCGAGGAATCGTCGGACGAGGAGGAGGACGGCGAGCGCCGCACCCCCCGCGCGTCGGACGACGAGGAAGAGGACAACACCCTCAGCCTCGCGCAGATGGAGGAGACGCTCAAGCCGCTCGCGCTCGAGAAGTTCGCCAACATCACCGACATCTACCAGCAGTTCTCGCGCATGCAGGCGCGCCGGCTCGATGCGATGGCGTCGGGCGGCGAGCTGTCGGCCGCCGACGAGGCGACCTACCAGAAGCTGCGCGAGGACCTGACCGCCGAGGTCGAGAGCGTCCAGTTCCACCAGGCGAAGATCGAGTATCTCGTCGACCAGCTCTATGCCTTCAACCGGCGCCTGACCGCGCTGGGCGGCCAGATGCTGCGCCTTGCCGAGCGCCACAAGGTGCCGCGCAAGTCGTTCCTCGACCATTATGTCAACAACGAGCTGGACGAGCAGTGGCTCGCCTCGGTCGCGGGCATCGACAAGAAGTGGAAGGCCTTCGCCGAGAACGAGGGCGCCGCGGTCGATCGCATCCGCGGCGAGGTCGCCGAGATCGCGCAGCAGACCGGCATGGCGCTGGGCGAGTTCCGCCGCATCGTCAACATGGTGCAGAAGGCGGAGCGCGAGGCGCGCATCGCCAAGAAGGAGATGGTCGAGGCGAACCTGCGCCTCGTGATCTCCATCGCCAAGAAGTACACCAACCGCGGGCTGCAGTTCCTGGACCTCATCCAGGAGGGCAACATCGGCCTGATGAAGGCGGTGGACAAGTTCGAGTACCGCCGCGGTTACAAGTTCTCGACCTACGCCACCTGGTGGATCCGTCAGGCGATCACCCGCTCGATCGCCGATCAGGCGCGGACCATCCGCATCCCGGTCCACATGATCGAGACGATCAACAAGCTGGTCCGCACCTCGCGCCAGTTCCTCCACGAGCAGGGCCGCGAGCCCACGCCCGAGGAAATGGCCGAGCGCCTCTCCATGCCGCTGGAGAAGGTCCGCAAGGTGATGAAGATCGCCAAGGAGCCGATCTCCCTCGAAACGCCGATCGGCGACGAGGAGGATTCGCATCTCGGCGACTTCATCGAGGACAAGAACGCGATCATCCCGGTCGACGCCGCGATCCAGGCGAACCTCAAGGAGACGGTCACCCGCGTCCTCGCCAGCCTCACCCCGCGCGAGGAGCGCGTGCTGCGCATGCGCTTCGGCATCGGCATGAACACCGACCACACGCTGGAGGAAGTCGGCCAGCAGTTCTCGGTGACCCGCGAACGCATCCGCCAGATCGAGGCCAAGGCGCTGCGCAAGCTCAAGCACCCGTCGCGGTCGCGCAAGATGCGCAGCTTCCTCGACCAATAACCTGAAACCAGACGACCCGAGAGGCCCCGGCGAGCATCGCTTCCGGGGCCTTTTTCGTGCGCCCCCCTTCGGTCACACTCCGGCGGCGCAGCGAAGGACGTTAAGCGCTTCGTAACCATCCATCCAGCATAGAGCGTATCGGGTTGGACGGGGGTTCGGACCGTGGACGGGATGATCAGCGCGGTGCCGCGGAGCGCATGGACGGCGGTGGCGTCGCTCGCGACAGAGGACGGCAGCGCGGGACAGCCGCAGCTGGCGGCGCTCGCCCGCGAGACCTGCGATCCGCGCGACGTCGCCGACGCGGCTTATCACCTCTGCATCCTCCACGGCCGCCTGCCCGGCGTCATCGAGCATGCCGCCACGCACAGCGATTTCGATGCCGCCCGCTCCTGGCTGACGGAAGCCGCCTCCGGCTTCGCGCAAGAACGCGGCTATATGGTCGCGCTCGCCGCCGCGGCAGGGCCGCCGCCGAGCACCCCCGGCCAGGCGAATACCGAGGCGGCGATCGCCGCGCAGCGCCACGCCATCGACATGCTCGCCCAGTCCGAGCGGCGCGGCTGCGCGCTGGGAGCCGCGATCGCGCTGGTGCTCGACTGGCCGGCGATCCGCACCGCGCTCGATCGCGCGGCGGCCCGGCTCGGGCTCGATCCCGGCGCCTGCGAGCTCCCCGCCCGCGCCGCCACCGCCGAGTTGGTTGCCGTTCTGGGGGAAAACCGCGCGGTCGAACGCGCGATGCGGTTCGGCATCGAGCAGTTGCTCGCGCAGCACCGCGGGCTGTGGGACCTGCTCGAAGCGCGAGCGGAGGCCCGCTCCGGCTGATCGCCGCGCACGCGCCGCGCTCCACCGCAGCAGCGCCCGGCGTTAACCGCCGGGTTAGAAATACGCGACTACCTGTGCGCGCATGTTCGCTTCTCTGTTCAGGGGCGCGCTGTGTCTCGGCGTCGCCGCCGCGCTCCCGCTTTCGGCCGGCGCCCGGACGCTGCTCGACTATACCGGCGAGTGCGTGCCGTTCGCGCGCACCGCCTCGGGCGTGCAGATCTACGGCGATGCCTGGACCTGGTGGGATCAGGCCAAGGGCAAATACCCGCGCGGCCATGTTCCCAAGGTCGGCGCCGTGCTGGCGATGGCCAAATCGGCGCGGCTGCCGCTCGGCCATGTCGCCGTCGTCAGCCGAGTCATCGAGAAGCGCGTGCTGATGATCACCCACGCCAACTGGTCGCGCATCGGCGGGACCCGCGGGCAGGTGGAACGCGACGTGACGCTGTTCGACGTGTCGCCCAACAACGACTGGACGCGGGTGAAGGTCTGGTACCGCGACAACGAGGGTCTGGGCGGCAGCGAATATCCCGCGCACGGCTTCATCTACGGCGACAAGCCCGACCATGCGCTCAGCGGCGACCAGCCCGATTACGTCGGCTCGCTGATCGACGCCTATGCGCGCTGAGTTCTTGCCCTCCCCGCACGACTGAAGCGCGGCGCCGTGCGCCGAGGCGAGGGCGGCGCCGGTGTCGCGGCACGACGAGACCTGCTAAGCCGGCGTCATGGATTCCGGCTTCCCTACCGCAGGCGATTCAGCGCCAGACGAGCAGTTCTACACCGGCACGACCCTGCCGGTCACCGAGCCGGTGGTCGAGGAAGAAGCCGAACAGCCGGACACGACCGCTCGGCGCTGGCTGCTGCCGGCGGTTGCGCTGGTGCTGGCGTTCGGATGGCTGTTGACGATGCTGTGGCTGGCCGGGCCGTGGATCGGCAGCGGCCCCTTCCCGCCGCAGCTGGCCGGCTTCGTCGCGGCGCTGTGCGTGCCGCCGATGCTGCTCGCGGTGCTGTGGCTGCTGTTCCAGCGGAGCAGCGCGGCCGAGGCGCGGCGCTTCGGCGACGTGGCGCGCGGGCTGCGCAGCGAGGCCGAGAGCCTGGAGCGCACGGTCGCCGCCCTGTCGCAGCAGCTTGCCACCAACCGCGCCGAGCTCGTCGAGCAGGCGGCGGCGCTGACCACGCTGGGCGACAGTGCCAGCACGCGACTGGGCGGCATCCGCACCGGCATGGCGCAGCAGACCGAGGCGCTCAAGCGCACCGCCGAGCTGCTGGGCGACACCGCCCGCGACGCCGAACAGCGCCTGCAGCAGCTGGTCGGCGCGCTCCCCGACGCGCGTGAGGAGATCGTCGAGATCGGCCATGCGCTCGACGCCGCGGGCGAGGCGGCCGGGCGGCGGGCCGGAGAGCTCGACGCACAGCTGACATTGCTCGCCGGTCGCGGGCGCGAGGCGGATGCCGCCGCGGGCGCCGCCTCGGAGCGGCTTGCGCAGCATCTCGCGCGCATCGAAGCCTCGGGCGACGTCGCCGGCGCGCGGCTCGAAACGGTCGCGGCGAGCATGGTCGACATCCTCGAAGCGGTGCTCGAACGCACCGGCAGCGTCTTCGAACACGCCCGGACCGAACTGGCCGCCGAGGGCGACGCCGCGATCCTGCGGCTCCAGCAGGAACACCAGGCGATCGAGCGCACCATGCGCGAGGGCAGCGACGCGCTCGACGCGCGCATCGTCCGGATCGAGGCGGCACTGGGCCAGGTCGGCGCCACGCTCGCCGAACGCCGGCACGAGAGCGACGCGCTGCTCGGCGCGCTGACGCAGGGGATCGAGGAGGCCGACGCACGCTTCGCAACGCTGCACGCGAGCGGCACCGAGCGCGCCCAGGCACTCGCCGCCGCGATCGGCGCGCTGCGCACTGCGGTCGATGCCACCACCCAGGCGATGCGCGCGGGCGACGCCACCGCGCACGAGGTCATCACCACCGCCGAGCGGCTGCTCACCGCGCTCGACGCCGCCGCGCGCGAGCTCGACGAGACGCTGCCGACCGCGCTCGAGCGGCTCGACGCACGGCTGGGCGCAAGCCGCCGCGAGGTCGCCGAGGCACGGCCCGAGCTGCTGGCGCTGATCGGCGATGCCGAGACCTCCCATGCCGCGGTGGCACGGGTCGGCACGATGATCGAGGATCAGCGCCACGCGATCACCACCGCGACCCGGGCGCTCGCCGAGGCGCTGGAGACCGGACGCGATCGCATCGAGGGCGTCCACGGCATCGTCGATGCGACGGTCGCCACCACCCAACGCTTCGCCACCGAAGCGGCACCGCAGCTGATCGAGGCGCTGGAGCGGATCAGGACCAGCGCGTCGACGACCGCGGAAGAGACGAAGGACGCCCTCGAGCGCATCCTTCCCGCTGCGGCCAAGAAGCTCCACACCGAAAGCGCCGCCGCGCTGTCGCGGGCGATCGACCGTGCCGTCGTCGGCCAGGTGACCGCGCTCGGCGAGGCGTCGGCGCAGGCGGTCGAGGCGGCGCACCGCGCATCCGAACGGCTGTCGCAGAAGCTCGCCGAACTGTCGCAGACCAGCGCCGCAATGGAGGCCCGCATCGCCGAGCAGGAGGCGGAGCGCGAGGCAAGCGACAGCGACACGCTGGCGCGCCGCGTGTCGCTGCTCATCGAGGCGATGCACTCGGCCTCGATCGACATCACCCGCGCCTTCTCGCAGGAGGTGACCGACGCCGCCTGGGCGGCCTATCTGAAGGGCGATCGCGGGGTGTTCACGCGGCGCGCGGTCAAGCTGATCGACGCGGCGCAAGCGCGCGAGATCGCACAGCTCTACGACGAGGACGCCGGCTTCCGCGAGCAGGTCAACCGCTACATCCACGATTTCGAGGCGATGCTGCGCCAGATCCTGACGCTGCGCGACGGATCGCCGCTGGGCGTGACGCTGCTGTCGTCCGACATGGGCAAGCTCTACGTCGCGCTGGCGCAGGCGATCGAGCGTTTGCGGGGGTGAGGGCACGTCCTCTCGCCGTCATGCTGACGCAAGTCAGCATCCAGACACGCTCGGCTTGCGACTCCTGACGTAGCGGCAATGGATCCTGACTTTCGTCAGGATAACAAAAGGGGGGCGGCTGGGCTTTGCCCCCGCCCCGCTCAGTTGAAGAAGTCCAGCTTCTCCGGCGTCAGCCAGCCATAGACGTAGTTAAGCCAGAACAACCCGAACAGCACCGCCGACACCAGCGTCGTGCGCAGCACGACCTTGCCCGCGGCGAACTGCGCCGGCGCGCTCTCCGCCTGACCCGGGACGTGGGCGTGGCCCGCCTCCTCGGCGGTGCGCACGCCGAACGGCAGCACCAGGAACGCGCTCAGCACCCAGAACAGCAGGTAGATCGCCAGCGCCGACTGCCAGTGCATCGCCTCATCCCTCGATCAGCAGCACGTCCACGATCGGCTTCTTGCCGGTCCAGCGGCTGGCGACGCGACGCACCGCGAGCCGCAGCGCCTCGCGGAGCTTCTCGCGGTCGCGGCCGCCCTTACGCACCGCTTCCTCGGCCGCCTCGGCGGCTTCTTCCAGGAACGGATCGCGCTCGTCCTCGACCGGCACGCCCTGTGCGCGCACGACCGGCGTGCCGATCAGCCGGCCGCCGCGGTCGATCGCGACCGCCACCGACATCTGGCCGTAGAGCGCGATGCGGCGACGCTCGTTGATGGTCGATCCGTCGGCGGGCAGGATCACGTCACCGTCGAGCGCCAGGCGCCCGACCACGGCATGGCCGATCCGCTTGGGCTCGCCGGGGGCGAGCCGCAGGATGTCGCCGTCCTTCTGCACGACCGCGTCGGGCACGCCCTGCGCCAGCGCGAAACGCGCGTGCTCGGCGAGATGCCGCGCCTCGCCGTGGACCGGCACCACCAGTTCGGGGCGGATCCAGCGGTACATCGCGGCGAGCTCGGGGCGCCCGGGATGGCCGGAGACGTGGACGTGCGCCTGACGGTCGGTGATCATCTCGACGCCCTTGGTCGCAAGCGCGTTCATGATCCGGCCGATCGCGACCTCGTTGCCCGGGATCTGCTTGGACGAGAAGACGACGCGGTCGCCTTCCTGCAGGCTGATCGGGTGGGTCCCCTCGGCGACTCGGGCGAGCGCGGCGCGCGCCTCCCCCTGCCCGCCGGTCGCGATGATGAGCACCTCGTTGCGCGGCATCCGCATCGCGGTGTCGAAGTCGACCGTCGGCGGGAAGTCCTGGAGATACCCCGTCGCCCGCGCCACGCGCAGGATGCGATCGAGCGAGCGGCCGGCGACGCAGACCGTGCGCCCGGTCTCGCGCGCAATCGCGCCCAGCGTCGCAAGCCGCGCCGCGTTGGAGGCGAAGGTCGTCACCATCACCCGGCCGGGTGCGCTGTCGATCACCTCGAGCAGCCCGGGGTGCACGTCCGCCTCGGAGCCCGACGCCTTGTCGTTGAAGACGTTGGTCGAATCGCACACGAGCGCGAACACGCCCTCATCGCCGATCGCCTTGAGCTCAGCCGGGGTAGAGGGCGTGCCGACCAGCGGCGACTCGTCCAGCTTCCAGTCGCCGGTGTGCAGCACGCGGCCGTGCGACGTCTCGATCAGCAGCGCATTGCCCTCGGGGATCGAGTGGGCGAGCGGCACGAAGCGAACGCCGAACGGACCGGTGCGAACGCTCCCGCCACGCTCGACGACGTTGAGCTCGACGCGATCGGCGATCCCCTCTTCCTCCAGCTTCCCGCGGATCAGCCCGGCGGTGAACGGCGTGGCGTAGATCGGCACGTCGAGGTCGGCGGCAAGGTACGGCAGCGCGCCGATGTGGTCCTCGTGCCCGTGGGTGATGACGATACCGACCAGATCGTCGAGCCGATCCTCGATGAACTGGAGGTCCGGGAGCATCACGTCGATTCCCGGATAGGCGGGGTCGGCGAAGGTGATGCCGCAATCGACCATCAACCACTTGCCCTGGGTACCGTAGAGATTGACGTTCATGCCGATCTCGCCCGATCCGCCGAGCGCGACAAAAAAAAGTTCGTTTCCGGGAGTCACTGGGTTCTTTCTCAATCTGCTCGCCGCCATCCCGCGGCGAGGGGCCCCGGACGCACCGGAACCGCTTTGCACATCCTGCTAAGCTTTGGGCGCTATATGGGTCCTACCCCACAGCATCGCCAGCCCTCGTAGGGTGAGGTCTGCCTCCACCACGTCGAACGCCGCGGTACGCTGTTCGAACAGCACCGCGAGCCCGCCGGTGGCGATTACCTTCACCGGGCGGCCGATTTCGGCCTTGAGCCGGGCGACCAGTCCCTCGATCATCGCGACATAGCCCCAATAGATGCCGATGTGCATCTGGCTGACGGTGCTGCGGCCGATCACCGCGGCGTCGGCCGGCGCCTCGATCGCGATGCGAGGCAGCTTGGCGGCGGCGGTGACCAGCGCGTCGAGCGAGAGGTTGATCCCCGGCGCGATGATCCCGCCCTTGTAGGCGCCGCGGAAGTCGACGACGTCGAAGGTGGTGGCGGTGCCGAAGTCGATGACGATCAGGTCGCCGGGGTGCTCGGCATGCGCGGCGATGACGTTGAGCGCACGGTCGGCGCCCAGGTTCTGCGGCTCCTCCACGTCGAGCGGGAAGCCCCAGGGCGCGGCGGGGCTGCCGGCGATCACCGCCTCCACCCCGAAGTATTTCTGGCTGAGCACCTGCAGGTTGTGGAGTGCGCGCGGCACGACGGTGCCGATCATCACCGCCTCCACCGCCGAGCGGTCATGCCCCTCCAGCGCGAGCAACTGGCTGAGCCACACGGCATATTCGTCGGCGGTGCGCCTGGGATCGGTGGCGATCCGCCAGCGCGCGTGGATCGTCTCGCCGTCCATCAGCGCGAAGACGATGTTGGTGTTGCCGGCGTCGATCGCGAGCAGCATGGCCCCCTCCTCCCCTTGTCTTCGCCCAGTCGCCGGCGGTCAGGCCAGCAGCACGTCGCCCGCGTGCATGGCATGGTGCGTGCCGTCGGCCAAGCGCAGCAGCAACGCGCCGTCGCGGTCGAGCCCGTCGAACAATCCGGTGACGCTGCCGCCGTCGGGCAGCCGCGCCGTCAGCGCGGTCCCGACGGGATGCGCGCGATCCAGCCAGCGCTGGCGAACGGGTGCGAGCCCCTCGCCGCGCCAGCGGCCGAGCCAGCGCGCGAACCCTTCCGCCAGCGTCTCGAGAAACGTGTCCGGCGCCACGGTCACGCCGTTCGCCGCCAGGCTGGTGGTCGCGCGATCGGGCAGGTCGGGATGGTGCGCCAGGTTCACGCCGATGCCGATCACCACCGTGTCGCCCGCCCGTTCGAGCAGCATGCCCGATAGCTTGGCGCCACCGAGCAGCAGGTCGTTGGGCCATTTGAGGTGCAGCGCCGTCGCGTCGGGCAGATGGACCCGCACCGCCTCGTCCAGCGCGACCGCAGCGACGAAGCCGAGGCTGGCGGCCGCGGGATCGTTCGGCCGCAGCCGTACGGCGGTGCTGGCGTAGAGATTGCCGGTCGGCGACACCCAGGGGCGCCCCTGCCGGCCGCGGCCGGCGGTCTGGCGCTCGGCGCGCAGCCACAGCCCCTCGGGCGCGGACCCGGCTCCTGCCAGCGCCAACAGGTCGGCGTTGGTGGAGCCGGTCTCCGCGACGACGCGGATCGTCGTCAGAACAGTGCCCGTGCCGCCGTCATCGTCCAGGCGCCGAGCGGCGCGAGCAGGAACCAGCCCAGCGGCGAGATGAACGCCGCCGACGCGACCAGCAGCCCGCCCTCAACCGGATCCGTGCGGCCCGCGACCTGCTCGGCCGGCGCATCGAAGTACAGCGTCTTGACGATGCGCAGGTAGTAATAGGCGCCCGGCACCGAGCCGATCACCGCCACCACCGCCAGCACGAACAGGTCCGCCTGCACCGCCGCGTCGAACACCGCCAGCTTGGCGTTGAAGCCGAGCAGCGGCGGAATGCCCGCCAGCGAGAACATCATGATCGCCAGCGCCGCGGCCAGGCCCGGCCGCGCGCGCGACAGGCCGGCGAAGCCCGCGATCGTCTCGATCGGGCGACCGGCGGCATCGCGCATCTGCAGCACCACCAGGAACGAGCCGATCGTCATCACCAGATAGATCGCCAGATAGAACAGCACCGACGCGACGCCCTCCGGCGTGCCGGCGGCGAGGCCGACGAGCGCGAAGCCGACGTTGTTGATCGACGAGTAGGCGAGCAGCCGCTTGATGTTGGTCTGGCCGATCGCCGCCACCGCACCGAGCACGATCGACGCGAGCGAGGCGAAGATCACGATCTGGCGCCAGTCGGCAGTCGCCGGGCCCATCGCCTCGATCGCGACGCGCATGCCGAGGCCGAGCGCCGCCACCTTGGGAGCCGAGGCGAAGAAGGCGGTGACCGGGGTCGGGGCACCCTCGTACACGTCCGGCGTCCACATGTGGAACGGCACGGCCGACATCTTGAAGGCGATGCCCGCGAACACAAACACGAGCCCGAACAGCAGGCCGAGCGAGCGGTCGGCACCCAGGTTGCCGGCATAGGCGTCGGCGATGTCGACGAACAGCGTCGTGCCGGTGAAGCCGTAGACCAGACTGATGCCGTAGAGCAGGATGCCCGAGGCGAGCGCGCCCAGCACGAAGTACTTCAGGCCCGCTTCCGCCGAACGCGTGTCGCGGCGCATGAAGCTGGCGAGCACGTAGGCGGCGAGGCTCTGCAGCTCCAGGCCGACGTAGAGCAGCAGCATGTCGCCCGCCGACACCATCATCCCCATGCCGACGCACGACAGCAGGATCAGCACCGGATACTCAGGCTTCAGGTTGTCGCCCGCGGTGTACCCGAAGAAGCGCGGCGCGATGATGATCGCGATCGCCGAGGCGGCGTAGATCAGCACCTTGGCATAAGCGGCGAAGGCGTCGGCACGATACATGCCGCCGAACGCCGTCGTACCCGACGACGCCGGGCCGATCAGCGCCACGCCGGCGCCGACGAGCACGAACACCGCGGCGATGCTCACCGCACGGGTGGCGCGCTCCTTGCCCCACGCCGAGACGAGCATCAGCACGATCGCGCCGACCGCGAGCACCAGCTCCGGCAGGGTGGTCGCGAGTTGGGATGCGTAGCTCATCAGTGCGCCTCAGATACTGCGGCGCCGTGGGCCGCTTCGCCGCCGTGCGCTGCCGCTGCGGCCGCAGCCGCTTCGGGGTTGCCCGGGGTGGGTCGGGAATCGCTGGCCGGGGTCGCACGTTCGATGCGCTCCAGCAGCGTGGTTACGTCGTTGCGCATCGGCGCCAGGAAGCTCTCCGGATAGACACCCATCCACAGCGCCACCGCCGCGATCGGCGCCAGCAGCGCGACCTCACGCGCCGACACGTCGGGCATCGCCCGCACGTCGTCCTTGTCGAGCGGGCCATAGGCCACGCGGCGATAGAGGAAGAGCATGTAGGCGGCACCCAGGATGATGCCGGTGGTGCAGATCAGCGCCGCCCAGGTCGAGATCTGGTAGGTGCCCGCCAGGCTCAGGAACTCGGCGACGAAGCCGCTGGTCCCCGGCAGGCCGATCGAGGCCATCGTGAAGAACAGGAAGAACACGGCATAGCGCGGCATGTTCTCCGCCAGGCCGCCATAGCGGGCGATCTCGCGGGTGTGCAGCCGGTCGTAGATGACGCCGACGCACAGGAACAGCGCGCCCGACACCAGCCCGTGGCTGAGCATCATGATCATCGCGCCCTCGATGCCCTGCCGATTGAAGGCGAACAGCCCGATGGTCACGATCGCCATGTGCGCGACCGACGAATAGGCGATCAGCTTCTTCATGTCCGACTGCACCAGCGCGACGAGCGAGGTGTAGACCACCGCCACCGCCGACAGGCCGAGGATCAGCCAGGTGAGCTGGCCCGACGCCTCCGGGAACATCGGCAGCGAGAAGCGCAGGAAGCCGTAGCCACCGAGCTTCAGCAGCACGCCCGCTAGGATCACCGAGCCCGCGGTCGGCGCCTGGACGTGCGCGTCGGGCAGCCAGGTGTGGACCGGCCACATCGGCATCTTGACCGCGAACGAGGCGAAGAAGGCGAGCCACAGCCACGTCTGCACCTGCGGCGGGAAGTCGTACGCCATCAGGGTCGGGATGTCGGTCGTCCCGGCGGTCGCGCGGATGTAGATCATCGCGATCAGCATCAGCACCGAGCCGAGCAGCGTGTAGAGGAAGAACTTGTACGACGCGTAGATGCGGTTCACGCCGCCCCAGATGCCGATGATCAGGTACATCGGGATCAGGCCGCCTTCGAAGAAGATGTAGAACAGCAGCAGGTCCTGCGCCGCGAAGGTGCCGATCATCAGCACTTCGGTCAGGCAGAAGGCTGCCATATATTCCGGCACGCGCTCCGTCACCGACTTCCAGCTGGCGCCGATGCAGATCGGCATCAGGAAGACGCTGAGCATGATGAGCATCAGCGCGAAGCCGTCGATGCCGAGCGACCAGTTGAACACGCCGACCGAGACCGGACCTTCGACGAACTGCCACTGTGCGCCGCCGACGTCGAACGACGTCCACAGCAGGATGCCCAGCGCGAAGTCGATCAGCGTCGAGGCCAGCGCGACCCAGCGCGCCGTTTCGCCGCGAACGAACAGACAGGCGACCGCGGCGATCGCGGGGACCGCCAGCATCACCGACAGGATCGGGAAATCAATCACTTGGCCAACCCCCGAACCACCATCTTCCCCATGCCGGCCACTGCCGGCGCCTTCATCGTTTCGGCCATGCCTTGTCCGGTGTGCACCGGTGCGCCCGCGCCGCGAATCACGACGCGATCGCCCAGGTGACCGCCGCCGTCAGCCCGATCAGCATGACGAAAGCGTAGGTGTAGAGATAGCCGGTCTGCATCCGCACCGCGGCGCGGCTGCCGAGCGACACCAGCGCCGCCGAGCCGTTCGGGCCGAACCGGTCGATCGTCCCCTCGTCGCCGCGCTTCCAGAAGAAGCGGCCGATCGCGAAGGCGGGACGGACGAACAGGAACGCGTACAGCTCGTCGAAGTACCATTTGCGCAGCAGGAAGCGGTGCAGCGGGCGCAGCGCGGTCGCGGTGCGGCGCGACGTACCCGGCTTCAGCACATAGGCGACCAGCGCCGCGACGAAGCCGATCAGCATGACGATCGTCGCCGCCAGCTTCACCAGCATCGGCACCTCGTGCATCGCGTGCATCAGATGCTCGTTGAAGAACAGGCTGCCGCCCCAGAAGCGCGCGCCGTCCTCGGCCCCGATGAACCACGGGTTGAACACGAAGCCGGCCGCGACCGCGCCGACCGTCAGCACGACCAGCGGCACCAGCATCGGCAGCGGGCTCTCGTGCGGATGATAGCCGCCGGTGCCGGTCGGCACCTGGTCCGCGTGGGCCGCCTGGGTCGAGGGTGCGTGGCCCGCATCCTCGGCATCGGCGTGCGCCTGCTGGCCGTGCGGATCGGCGACGGCGTGCGCGTGGTCGACGTGATCGTCATGGGCGTGATCATGGTCGTGACCATGGGCGTCGTGGAGCGCATGCTGGATGTGCTCCGACGCGGCCCAGCGCGGCGTGCCGAAGAACGTCAGGAAGATCAGCCGCCACGAATAGAAGCTGGTCAGCAGCGCCGCGAAGGTGCCGACGTAGAAGGCCATCTCGCCACGACCGCCGGCCGCGAACGCCGCCTCGAGGATCGCGTCCTTCGAGTGGTAGCCCGCGAAGCCGCCGACGCCGTAGATGCCCACGCCGGTGATCGCGAGCGTACCCGCCATCATCGCGAAGAAGGTCAGCGGGATCGACTTCCTGAGGCCGCCGTAGAAGCGCATGTCCTGTTCGTGGTGCATCGCGTGGATCACCGAGCCCGCACCCAGGAACAGCAGCGCCTTGAAGAAGGCGTGGGTGAACAGGTGGAACATCGCCGCGCCATAGGCGCCGACGCCGGCGGCGAAGAACATGTAGCCCAGCTGCGAGCAGGTCGAATAGGCGATCACGCGCTTGATGTCGGTCTGCACGAGACCGATCGTCGCGGCGAACAGGCAGGTCGCGGCGCCGATGACGGTGACCACGGCAAGCGCCGTCGGGCTCGTCTCGAACATCGGCGACAGGCGGCAGACCATGAACACGCCCGCGGTGACCATCGTCGCCGCGTGAATCAGGGCCGACACCGGGGTCGGGCCTTCCATCGCGTCCGGGAGCCAGGTGTGGAGGCCGAGCTGCGCCGACTTGCCCATCGCGCCGACGAACAGCAGCAGGCACAGCACGGTCATCGTGTCGAAGCGCGCGCCCAGGAAGCCGATCGTCGAGCCGGCCATGCCGGGCGCCGCGGCCAGGATCTCCGGGATCGAGACGGTGCCGAACACCAGGAAGGTGCCGAAGATGCCGAGCATGAAGCCGAGATCGCCGACGCGGTTGACGACGAACGCCTTGATCGCCGCCGCGTTCGCGCTCGGCTTGTGGTACCAGAAGCCGATCAGAAGGTAGGAGGCGAGACCCACCCCTTCCCAGCCGAAGAACATCTGCACCAGGTTGTTCGCGGTCACGAGCATCAGCATCGCGAAGGTGAACAGCGACAGATAGGCGAAGAAGCGCGGCTGCGAAGGGTCCTCGCTCATATAGCCCCAGCTATAGAGGTGGACGAGCGCCGAGACGCTGGTGATCACCACCAGCATCACCGCGGTCATCGCATCGACGCGCAGCGCCCAGGCGATGTCCATGTCCCCGGACAGGATCCAGGTGAACGCCGGCTCGACATGCGGGGTCATCGACCCGTCGAGAAAACCGATGAAGATCGGCCACGACATCGCGCACGACGCGAACAGCGCGCCGGTCGTGATGATCTTCGGGAATGCGGTGCCGAACGCACGGTTGCTGAGGCCCGCGATCGCGGAGGCCAGCAGCGGCAGGAGAACGATGAGCTGGATCACCGAATGATCACCCCTTCATCCGGTTGACGTCGTCGACCGCGATCGAACCGCGGCCACGGAAATAGATCACCAGGATCGCGAGACCGATCGCGGCCTCGCCCGCGGCGACCGTGAGCACGAACATGGCGAACACCTGCCCCACCAGGTCGCCCAGGTAGGAGGAGAAGGCGACGAAGTTGATGTTGACGCTCAGCAGGATCAGCTCGACCGCCATCAGCAGCACGATCAGGTTCTTCCGGTTGAGGAAGATGCCGAGCACGCCCAGCGTGAACAGGATCGCGGCGACGACCAGATAATGGACCAGACCGATCACAGCTCCACTCCCTGCCCGACGGGCTGATTGACGTTGCGCGTCGCGTCCTTCGCACGCCGGTTGACCTGGCGGCTGACGTTCTGACGATGGCTGTCGGTGCGCTGGCGATGGGTCAACACGATCGCGCCGATCATCGCGACGAGCAGCACGAGGCCGGCGCCTTCGAACACGTAGAGATAGCGGCTGTAGAGCAGCTGGCCGATCGCCTCGATGTTGGGCGTCGCGCCGTCGATCGGAGCGATGCGGCGGCCGAGCTCGATGCGGCCCGCCGACCAGGCGCCGACCGCGATCAGGATCTCCGCCACCAGCGCCACCGCGAGCACCAGGCCCAGCGGCAGGTAGCGCACGAAGCCCGCACGCAGCTCGGCGAAGTCGATGTCGAGCATCATCACGACGAACAGGAACAGCACCGCGACCGCGCCGACATAGACGATGACGAGCAGCATCGCGATGAACTCGGCACCGACGAGCACCATCAGCCCCGCCGCGTTGAAGAAGGCGAGGATCAGCCACAGCACGGCGTGAACCGGGTTGCGCGACGTGATCGTCAGCGCCGCCGACACGATCACCACCGCGGCGAAGAGATAAAAGGCGAGAGTCTGGATCACGGACGCATCGGGCCCCCTGCCCTCCGTTCGCCCCGCACAACGCGCGGGGCCGGTTCACTTCGTGTTGAAGCAGCGCAGGGCCCAGACTGGCTCGGCCCGAACGGCATGATTTTCGAAGTCGCGCGCATTACCGATACGGCGCGTCGGTCGCAAGGTTCGCCGCGATGGCGCGTTCCCAGCGGTCCCCGTTCGCGAGCAGCTTGTCCTTGTGGTAGATCAGCTCCTCGCGCGTCTCGGTCGCGAACTCGAAGTTCGGCCCCTCGACGATCGCGTCCACCGGGCACGCCTCCTGGCACAGCCCGCAGTAGATGCACTTGGTCATGTCGATGTCGTAGCGCGTGGTGCGGCGGCTGCCGTCCTCACGCGGTTCGGCCTCGATCGTGATCGCCAGCGCCGGGCACACCGCCTCGCACAGCTTGCACGCGATGCAACGCTCTTCGCCGTTGGGATAGCGGCGCAACGCGTGCTCGCCGCGGAAGCGGGGCGAGATCGGGTTCTTCTCGTACGGATAGTTGATCGTCGCCTTGGGCTTGAAGAAATAGCGCAAGGTCAGCGCGTGGGCCTTGATGAACTCCCACAGCGTGAACGATCGGACGATCTGCGCGACGCTCATGCCGGCACTCCAACGCGGTCGAGCATGAGATACCCCGACACCATGAACACGAAGAACAGCGACAGCGGCAGGAAGATCTTCCAGCCCAGCCGCATCAGCTGGTCGTAGCGGTACCGCGGCACCGTCGCCTTCACCCAGCTGAACACGAAGAAGAAAAACAGGATCTTGGCGAAGAACCAGAGGATGCCCGGCACCAAATAGAGCGGTGCCCAGTCGACCGGCGGCAACCACCCGCCCCAGAACAGCAGCGCGTTGAGCGCACACATCAGCAGCACGTTGGCATATTCGCCGAGCCAGAACAGCGCGAACGCCATCGAGCTGTACTCGGTTTGGTAGCCGGCGACGAGCTCCGACTCCGCCTCGGTCAGGTCAAAGGGCGCGCGCTGGGTCTCGGCCATCGACGAGATCAGGAACACCACCGCCATCGGGAACAGCAGCGGGTTGAAGCCGAAGCCGTTGATGAAGCCGAAGATGTGCGCCTGCTGCTGGGTGACGATCGTCGACAGGTTGAACGAACCCGCCCACAGCACGACGGCGATCAGCACGAAGCCGATCGCGACCTCGTACGACACCATCTGCGCGGCCGCACGAAGCGCCGAGTAGAACGGGTATTTCGAGTTCGACGCCCAGCCCGCGATGATGATGCCGTAGACGCCGAGCGACGAAGCCGCGAGCACGTAGAGCAGACCGACGTTGATGTCGGCGACCACCACGCCCGCCTGGAACGGCACCACCGCCCACACGATCAGCGCGACCGTGAAGGTGATGATCGGTGCGAGCAGGAACAGGCCCTTGTTCGCGCTCATCGGCACGATGGTTTCCTGCAGGAACACCTTCAGGCCGTCGGCGAAGCTCTGCAGCAGGCCGAACGGGCCGACGACATTGGGGCCGCGGCGCAGCGCCATCGCCGCCCAGATCTTGCGGTCGGCATAGATGATCATCGCCACCGCCAGCATCAGCGGCAGCGCGATCAGCAGGATGCCGACGACCGTGGCGACGAACCACGCCCAGCCGTACGGCAGGCCGACGGTATGTTCGAAGAAGGAAGTCACTCCGCGGCCTCCGCGTAATCCTGGCCATGGACCAGTTCCGCCGAGCAGCGCTGCATCGTCGGGCTGGCGCGGCAGATGGCGTTGGTGAGATAGAAGTCGGCGACCGGATAGGTCACGCCGCCCTCGGCGCGGGCGTCGAGCGCCGGCGGGTTCCAGTCGTAGCGGACCAGCCCCTCCTGGCCGAGTGCCGGCACGTCGGCGGCCATCGCCGCGCGCAGCCCCTCGAACGTGTCGAACGGCAGCGTCGCGCCCAGCGTGTCCGACAGCGCACGCAGGATCGTCCAGTCCTCACGGGCGTCGCCCGGTGCGAACACCGCCTTGTCGCCGCGCTGCACGCGCCCTTCCAGGTTGACGTAGGTGCCCGCCTTTTCGGCATAGCTCGCGCCCGGCAGGATCACGTCCGCGTGGTGTGCGCCCTTGTCGCCGTGGTGGCCGATGTAGACCTTGAAGCTGTCGGCGAAGGCGGTGAAGTCCACCTCGTCCGCGCCCAGGAAGAACACGAGCTTCGGGTTGGCCGCGACGATGTCGGCGATGCCGCCCGGCTGCGCATAGCCGAGCATCAGCCCGCCCATCCGCGCCGCCGAGGTGTGGACGACGTTGAAGCCGTTCCACCCGTCGCGCACCAGATTGCCGTCGGTGGCGAGCTTGAGCGCGGCCGCATGGCCGTTCTTGAGCGCCCCGGGACCGACGAGAACCATCGGCCGCTCGGCGGCGTCGAGTGCCTCGGCGGCGCGATCCGGCAGCCCACCCAGCAGCGACAGATCGTCGCCGAGCCATTCGACCTTGTAGGTCAGGTCCGTCTCCGGCCCGATCGCGAACACGCGCGCGCCGCGCTTGAGCGCCTTGCGCACGCGGGTGTTGATCAGCGGCGCTTCGCGGCGGAGGTCGCTGCCGACCAGCAGGATCGCGTCGGCGTCCTCGACCCCGGCGATGGTGGTGTTGAACGCCACCGCACCCAGGTTCGTCACGTCATAGGCCATGCCGGTCTGGCGGCCTTCAAGCAGCGAAGAGCCGAGCTTGGCGAGCAGCGCCTTGGCAGCGAACATCGTCTCGCAATCGAGCAGGTCGCCGGCAATCGCCGCGACGCTCGACCCGGCGTTGACCGCCGCGATCGCCTGGAACGCCTCGTCCCATTCCACCGCGACCAGCTTGCCGTCGCGACGGATGTACGGGCGATCGAGCCGCTTGCGTACGAGACCGTCGACCGCGTGGCGGGTCTTGTCGTGCGCCCACTCCTCGTTGACGTCCTCGTTGATGCGGGGAACGCAGCGCAGCACCTGACGGCCGCGGCTGTCGAGGCGGATGTTGGTGCCGACCGCGTCCATCACGTCGATCGCGAGCGTCTTCTTGAGCTCCCAGGGACGGGCCTCGAACGCATAGGGCTTGGACGTCAGCGCACCGACCGGGCACAGGTCTACGACGTTGCCCGACAACTCGCTCGTCACCGCCCGCTCGAGGTAGGAGGTGATCTGCATGTCCTCGCCGCGATAGATCGCGCCGATTTCCTCCACGCCCGCGACTTCCTCCGCGAAGCGGACGCAGCGCGTGCACTGGATGCAGCGGGTCATCACCGTCTTGACGATGGGGCCCATGTACTTCTCGGTCACCGCGCGCTTGTTCTCGTCGTAGCGAGACGTGCCGCGGCCATAGGCGACCGACTGGTCCTGCAGGTCGCACTCGCCGCCCTGATCGCAGATTGGGCAGTCGAGCGGGTGATTGATGAGCAGGAACTCCATCACGCCTTCGCGCGCGGCCTTCACCATCGCGCTGTCGGTGCGGATTTCCTGGTTGTCGGCGGCCGGCAGCGCGCACGACGCCTGCGGCTTGGGCGGGCCGGGCTTCACCTCGACCAGACACATCCGGCAGTTGCCGGCGATCGACAGCCGTTCGTGATAGCAGAAGCGCGGGATTTCCTTGCCCGCGGCTTCGCACGCCTGGAGCACCGTGGCGCCCTGGGGGACCTCGACTTCGATCCCGTCTACTTTGAGCTTCGGCATATCAGTGTTCCGTATCCGTCAGGCCGAGCCGGCGTTCGATCCGGTCAACGCGGTCCTTCAGGTGAGCAACATCGACCTCGACACCGTGGATCGACGTGACGACCCCTTGCAGCGACGTGATCATTCCCCGCTGATGATCCTCCATCGCGAGCAGGCGGGTGCTCTGCGACGACTGCTCGCGGCGGACCAGCGACAGGTCCGACTGGAGCTTCTTCAGGATTTCCAGCATCAGATCGGCGCGGTCGTCGGTCACTCCGCCGCCTCCATCATCGGTTCCAGACCGCCGCCGCGCTTCTCGAGGATGCGGCGTTCGATCTCGGGGCGGAAGTGGCGGATCAGGCCCTGGATCGGCCATGCCGCCGCGTCGCCCAGCGCGCAGATGGTATGGCCTTCGACCTGCTTGGTGACCTGGTGCAGCGTATCGATCTCGGAGATGTCGGCATCGCCGGTGCGCAGCCGCTCCATCACGCGCCACATCCAGCCGGTGCCCTCACGGCACGGCGTGCACTGGCCGCAGCTCTCGTGCTTGTAGAAGTACGACAGGCGGCTGATCGCGCGGACGATGTCGGTCGACTTGTCCATGACGATGATCGCCGCAGTGCCGAGGCCCGAGCCCAGCGCCTTCAGCCCGTCGAAGTCCATCGGCGCGTCCATGATCTGCGCCGCCGGCACCAGCGGCACGGACGAGCCGCCCGGGATTACCGCGAGCAGATTGTCCCAGCCGCCGCGGATGCCGCCGCAATGCTTCTCGATCAGTTCGCGGAACGGGATCGACATCGCCTCTTCGACGACGCACGGCCGGTTCACATGGCCGCTGATCTGGAAGAGCTTGGTGCCCTTGTTGTTCTCGTTGCCGAAGCTGGAGAACCACTCGGGCCCGCGCCGCAGGATCGTCGGCGCGACGGCGATCGACTCGACGTTGTTGACCGTGGTCGGGCAGCCGTAGAGGCCCGCACCCGCCGGGAACGGCGGCTTCAGGCGCGGCTGGCCCTTCTTGCCCTCCAGGCTTTCCAGCATCGCGGTCTCTTCGCCGCAGATGTAGGCGCCGGCGCCGCGGTGAACGAAGACGTCGAAGTCGTAGCCCGACCCGCTCGCGTTCTTGCCGATCAGCCCCTTGTCATAGGCTTCGGCGACGGCGGCGAACAGCGTCTCCGCCTCGCGGATATATTCGCCGCGGATGTAGATGTAGGCAGCGCGCGCGCGCATCGCGAAGCCGGCGACCAGCGCGCCCTCGATCAGCTTGTGCGGATCGTGGCGGATGATCTCGCGGTCCTTGCACGAGCCGGGCTCGGACTCGTCGGCGTTGATGACGAGGAAGCTCGGCCGCTCCGGCGTCGGGTTCTTGGGCATGAAGCTCCACTTCATGCCGGTCGGGAAGCCCGCGCCCCCGCGCCCGCGCAGGCCCGAGGCCTTGATGCGATCGATGATCACGTCCGGGCCCAGCGCCAGCAGCGCCTTCGTATTGTCCCAGTCGCCGCGCTTGAGCGCCGCGTCCAGGTTCCACGGCTGGAAACCGTAGACGTTGGTGAAGATCCGGTCCTTGTCCGCGAGCACGGTCAGCGCCCCTTCCCGATAAGCTTCTCGGCCAACAAATAGGCCACCACCGCCAGCGCCACCGCGATCAGCACGCCGATCAGCTTGAGCGCGCCGACGAACAGTTGCAGCAGCACCCACAGCGCGACGAACCCGACGAGGATCGCCAGGATCAGGGAACCCAGCGCCTTCACGCCGCCGAACCCCATTCGCCGCGATAGTCGTGGTTCTCGTCCAACATCGCCTGGAGCGAGGTCGGACCGCCTTCCGGCGCGCTCGCCCGACGATCGATCTGCGGCCCCGGCTTCGGGCTCTCGCCCGCCGCCAGTGCGTCGAGGATCGCGACCGTCTTGTCGTAGTCGAGGTCCTCGAAATTGTCGTCGTTGATCTGGACCATCGGCGCGTTGGCGCAGGTGCCCAGGCACTCGACCTCGGTCAGCGTGAACAGCCCGTCCGGCGTCGTCCGCCCCTTCGACAGCCCGCGGTTCTTGCACGCCGCCAGCACGTCGTCCGACCCGCGCAGCATGCACGGCGTCGTGCCGCACACCTGCACGTGGTAGCGGCCGACCGGCGCCAGGTTGAACATCGTGTAGAAGGTCGCGACCTCGAACACGCGCATGTACGGAACGCCGATCTCGCGGGCGACGAACTCGATCACGGGGACCGGCAGCCAGCCCTGGGTCTGCGTCTCCTCGCCGACCTGGCGCTGGGCGAGGTCAAGGAACGGGATCGACGCCGACTGCTCGCGGCCCTTCGGGTAGCGCGTCAGGATCTCGCGCGCCTTCTCGGCGCTCGCCTCGTTCCACGCGAAATCGCCCCAGCGTGCGCGGGTCTCGGCCTCGTCCGGGATATGGGGTGCGTCAGCCATCAGCGGTCACATTCACCAAAAACAATGTCCATCGCGCCCAGAATGGCGGTCGTGTCGGCGAGCATGTGCCCCTTGGACATGAAGTCCATCGCCTGGAGGTGGCTGAACGCGGTCGGCCGGATCTTGCAGCGGTACGGCTTGTTGCTGCCGTCCGACACCAGATAGATGCCGAACTCGCCCTTGGGGCTCTCGGTCGCGACGTACACTTCGCCCGCGGGCACGTGATAGCCCTCGGTGTAGAGCTTGAAATGGTGGATCAGCGCTTCCATCGAGCGCTTCATCTCGCCGCGCTTGGGCGGGCCGACCTTGCGGTCGAGCGTCATGATCGGGCCTTCGGGCATTTCCGCCAGGCACTGCTTCATGATGCGCGCCGACTGGCGGACCTCTTCCACGCGAACCATGAAGCGGTCGTAGCAGTCGCCACGGGTGCCGACCGGCACGTCGAAGTCCATGCGGGCGTAGACGTCGTAGGGCTGCGACTTGCGCAGGTCCCACGGCAGCCCGGCGGCGCGGATCATCGGACCGGAGAAGCCCCAGGCCAGCGCATCCTCGCGGCTCACCGTCGCGATGTCGACGTTGCGCTGCTTGAAGATGCGGTTCTCGGCCACCAGGCTGATCGCGTCCTCGAACAGTCGCGGCAGGCGCGTGTCGAGCCAGTCGCCGATGTCGGTGAGCAGCTTAAGCGGCACATCCTGGTGCACGCCGCCTACCCGGAAGTAGTTGGAGTGCATGCGCGCGCCCGAAGCCCGCTCGAAGAAGTTGAGGCAGTCCTCGCGGATTTCGAACATCCACAGGTTGGGCGTCATCGCGCCCACGTCCATGACGTGCGAGCCCAGGTTGAGCATGTGATTGCAGATGCGCGTCAACTCGGCGAAGAACACGCGCAGATACTGGGCGCGGAGCGGCACCTCCAGATCGAGCAGCTTCTCGACCGCCAGCACGAAGCTGTGCTCCATGCACAACGGCGAGCAATAGTCGAGGCGATCCATGTACGGCAGCGCCTGGGTGTACGTCTTGTACTCGATCAGCTTCTCGGTGCCGCGATGCAGCAGGCCGACGTGCGGATCGATCCGCTCGATGATCTCGCCGTCGAGCTCCATCACCAGCCGCAGCACGCCGTGCGCGGCCGGGTGCTGCGGCCCGAAGTTGATCGTATAGTTCTGGATCTCGACATCGCCGGTGGTCGGGTCCGCCCCGTCGGTGCGATGTTCGAGCTCGTCGAGATACTCGGCCATTACTGGTTCTGCCCCTCGCCCTTGGTCGGCACCACGTCCGGATCCTTGGGCTTCTCCTCGGGCTGGTTGCCCGGGTCAGACTTGCCGGCGCCGGTCTGCGCGGGCGATTCGGTGGTCTTCACCTCCGGCGCGTTCGCCGTGGCGTCCTTCTTGTCGTCGTCGGCACGACGCACCTGCTCGGCCGTCACCGGCGACGGCGCGCCCTTCGCCTGCGGCAGCGCCGCCTTCTCGTCGCCGGGCAGCACGTATTCGGCGCCTTCCCACGGACTCATGAAGTCGAAGTTGCGGAAGTCCTGCGCGAGCCGCACCGGCTCGTACACCACGCGCTTGGCGGCTTCGGAGTAGCGCATCTCGACATAGCCCGAGAGCGGGAAGTCCTTGCGCTGCGGGTGCCCGCGGAAGCCGTAGTCGGTCAGGATGCGACGCAGGTCGACGTTGCCCTCGAACAGGACGCCGTACATGTCGAACACCTCGCGCTCGAGCCAGCCGGCGACCGGCCAGATGCCGGTGACCGACGGGACCGGGCTGGTCTCGTCGGTGGTGACGCGGACGCGGATGCGGTGGTTCCGGGTGACCGACAGCAGGTGATAGCAGACGTCGAACCGCTCGGGCCGCGACGGATAGTCGACCCCGGCGATTTCCATCAGCTGCTGGTATTCGAGGCCGGGGGTGTCGCGCAGCGCGACCATCGCCTCGACCAGCGACGCGCGCTCGACCGTCAGCGAAATCTCGCCGACGAGGTCCTGCGACGCGAGCAACTTGCCGCCGAGCGCGGCGGCCGCCGCCTCGATCACGCCGTCGTTGGCGGCATAGGCAGGTGCGGGCGCCCTCACCGTTCGATGCTCCCCGAGCGGCGGATCTTCCGCTGCAGCTGCATCACGCCATAGAGCAGCGCCTCGGCGGTCGGCGGGCAGCCGGGGACGTAGATGTCCACGGGCACCACGCGGTCGCAGCCGCGCACGACGCTGTAGCTATAGTGATAATAGCCGCCGCCGTTGGCGCACGAGCCCATCGAGATGACGTACTTCGGCTCGGACATCTGGTCGTAGACGCGACGCAGCGCCGGGGCCATCTTGTTGCACAGGGTGCCCGCGACGATCATCACGTCCGACTGACGCGGCGACGCGCGCGGCGCGGCACCGAACCGCTCCATGTCGTAGCGCGGCATGTTGACGTGGATCATCTCGACCGCGCAGCACGCGAGGCCAAAGGTCATCCACCACAGGCTGCCGGTGCGCGCCCAATGGAACAGGTCCTCGGTCGAAGTGACGAGGAAACCCTTGTCGGTGAGCTCGCCGTTGAGGTCGTCGAAGAAACGCTGGTCGGGCGCGACGTGCGCGCCCGCGGCCAATGCGTTCTGCTCGCCGAAGGCGGCAGGCGACGGGTTCAGTTCTACTCCCAATCCAACGCTCCCATCTTCCACGCGTACACGAGGCCCAGCGCCAGCTCGCCGATGAAGATCATCATCGAGATCCAGGCCGTCCAGCCCAGGTCGAACACCGACACCGCCCACGGGTAGAGGAACGCCGCCTCCAGATCGAAGACGATGAACAGGATCGCCACCAGGTAAAAGCGGACGTCATACTGGCTGCGCGAATCCTCGAACGCCGGGAAGCCGCACTCGTATTCGGAGAGCTTCTCGGCATTGGGCTTGCTCGCCCCGGTGAAGCGCGCAGCCAGAATCGGCAGCGCGACGAAGGCACCGGACAGGAGGAGCGCGATCCCGAGGAAAATCAGGATCGGCAGATATTGCGATAGGTCGACCAAGGTCATCTCGCGGTTGCGGAATGCTGAGGGGCTTCTAGGCGCATGGCCGGGGAGCATCAAGGGCACAAACCCCTTGAGAATCGCTCGCAATTAGTCTCTGTTGTTTGCTGTCGAAGCTGCGCCCGGCGCGCACGAACGCCGCCGCCGCTGGCGCCGCAGGGGCTCCAGAGACGACGGCAGATCGTATCGAACGGTGGAAGCCCGCGGCGCACGCCGCGGGCAGTCGAACTCAGCGCAGCGCGGCGGCGACAAGCTTGTGGAGACGCGAGTGGAGCGCGTCGTTGGCGGCGAGCACCTCGCGCTTGACGTAGGCGCGGTCGGCACCGCGGAAGTCGGTCACGAACCCGCCCGCCTCGCGCACCAGCAGGATGCCGGCGGCGATGTCCCAGGGCTGGAGCCCCGATTCCCAAAAGCCGTCGAAGCGGCCCGCCGCGACCCAGGCAAGGTCGAGCGCGGCCGAGCCGAAGCGGCGGATGCCGGCGACCTCGGGTGCGACCGCACCGAAGATGCGGCTCCACTCGGCGAAATTGCCGTGGCCCAGGAACGGGATGCCGGTGGCGATCAGCGATTCGGACAGGTCGCGGCGCGCCGAGACGCGCAGCCGCTGGTCCTGGTGCCAGGCGCCCCGCCCCTTCTCGGCCCAGAAGCTCTCGTCGGTGATCGGCTGATAGACGAGCGCCGTGGTGATCTCGGGCTGGCCGCCGGCGCCGTTCGGCTCCTCCACCGCGATCGAGATGGCGAAGTGCGGGATGCCGTGGAGGAAGTTGCTGGTGCCGTCGAGCGGATCGATGATCCAACGCGGCTTGGTCGGATCGCCCGCGATCGTGCCGCCTTCCTCGAGCACGAAGCCCCAGTCGGGCCGCGCCTTGCGCAGTTCCTCGACCAGCGTCTGTTCGGCGCGCTTGTCGGCGATCGAGACGAAGTCGGCCGGCCCCTTGCGGCTGACCTGAAGGTGCTGGACCTCGCCGAAGTCGCGGCGCAAGCGCGGCCCCGCCTTGCGCGCGGCGCGCTCCATCACCGTGAACAGGCCCGAATGTGCAACCATGATGTCTTAGCGTCCCTGCGGCTTCTTGCTGGCCGGTGCCGACGCGGCTCCCGGAGGTGCCTCGCGCACGCCGCACACCGCCGCGACCGCGGACAGGCGGTCGGTCGGGTCCGAGGCGTTGAGCTTGGCCTTGTTCTGTTCGAGCAGCGCGGTGGTGCGCCGGCTGATCTCGGCGAGCGGCGCGCGATAGATGCACGCGAAGATCGCGCTCTTCACCTGCTCGGGCACCTTGTCCGACTGGAGCCCGCCGATCATCGTCGAGAGGGTCTGCGACGCATTCTCCACCTCCGCGCGGCTCGGCTGGCCCGCGGCCGGCTTGGCTGCGGCGGGCGCCTTCGCGCTCCCCTTCTTCTGCGCCGAGGCGGCGGGAGCGACGAGGACGGCGGCGACGGCCGCGAGGGGGAGGAGATACTTCATACGCTTACTCTCGCTGGTTCAGTCCGCGCGACGGACGTAGGTCTGCTCGTACACGTCGACGACGATGCGCGTGCCGCTGGCGATGTGCGGCGGCACCATCACGCGCACGCCGTTGTCGAGCACGGCGGGCTTGTAGGAGGAGGAGGCGGTCTGCCCCTTCACCACGGCGTCGGCCTCGACGATGGTCGCCTCGATCGTGTCGGGCAGCTGCACGCTGATCGCTTCCTCGTCGTACAGCTCCATCACCACGTCCATGCCGTCCTGAAGGAAGGCCGCCGCCTCGCCGAGCAGGTCGCGCGGGAGCGAGGTCTGGTCGTAGGTTTCCTTGTCCATGAAGACGAGCATGTCGCCTTCCGGGTACAGGAACTGGAAGTCCTTGGTGTCGAGGCGCACGCGCTCCACCGTCTCGGCCGAGCGGAAGCGGACGTTGTTCTTGCGGCCGTCGCGCAGGTTCTTGAGCTCGACCTGCATGTAGGCGCCGCCCTTGCCGGGCTGGGTGTGCTGGATCTTCACCGCACGCCAGATGCCGCCTTCGTACTCGATGATGTTGCCGGGACGGATGTCGACGCCGCTGATCTTCATGCTGGGACCTGTGGTGCAAAGAGCCAAGGGCCGGCGACTTGCGGTCGCCCGGGCCACGATGCGCGCGGCTTTAGCCGCCGGCGGGTGCCTCGGCAAGCAGCGGATAGGGGTTGAGCGGCTCGCCGCCGTACCATTTGTCGCCTGCGCCCATGCGCTTCACCTCGAAATGGAGGTGCGGGCCGTCGGGGCTGGCGTTGCCGGTGGAGCCCACCGTCGCGATCGCCTCGCCCTGGCGGACGAGCTGTCCCTCGGCGAGCCCAGTGCGATAGGCATCGAGATGCGCGTAATAGTCGACATAGCCGCCGTCGGCGCTGCGGACGTAGATGGTGTGGCCGCCGGCGCCGCTCTCGAACAGCTTTTCCACGCGGCCGCCCCGCGCCGCGAGCACCGGCGTGCCGCGCGGCGCCATGATGTCGATGGCGTGGTGCTCGCGCAGCCCGCCCGCGCGGCTCTGCCCCCAAGTGTCGACCAGCTGCGCCGGCGCGACCCCCGCCACCGGCACGATCAGCCCGGAGCGGTTCGACGACGGCGGAACGAAGATCCGTGCCGTCGGCGCTGACGCCTCCGAGGGACCGCCCGGCTGCGGGCCGCTGGCGGGCTGCAGCATCAGCGCGAAGGCGGCACCCGCGAGCACGAGCAGCAGCAGGATCGACCAGCCCAGCCGGTTCACCGGCGCGACTCCGCTGCCGTTGCGCCACTGCCGCTCGTCCGATCCGCCATCATCCGCTCCCGAAATGGTTTCGGATGAAGAACGTTGGAGCCGCCGGAGGTTTCCGTCTCGCCTCCGACCCTCGTCGTGCCGAGGGAGGCGCGTCGCTCCTAGCCTCGCCGGTCCTGCGGCAGCAGCTCGGCGAAGGCGCGGACCGCCGCGGCTTCGTCGCCGCTCCACACCGCGCCGCTCACCGCCAGGAAATCGGCGCCGGCGTCGACCAGCGGCCGCGCGTTGGCCGGCGTGATCCCGCCGATCGCGACGCAGGGGATCTCGAACAGCGTCGTCCACCACGAAAGCGTCACCGGATCGGCCTGATGCCGTACGGTCTTGGTCGTGGTGGGATAGAAGGCGCCGAACGCGACATAGTCGGCGCCCGCCTCCCCCGCTTCCATCGCCAGGTGGCGGCTGTCGTGGCAGGTCACGCCGATCTGCGCGGCCGGGCCGAGGGCGGCGCGGGCCTCGCGCGGGTCGCCGTCTTCCTGGCCAAGATGGACGCCGTCGGCGCCCAGCCGCTTGGCGAGGCTGATGCTGTCGTTGACCAGGAACGCGACCTCGCGATCGGCGCAGATGCGCTGGAGCGGCTCGGCGAGCCGCGCGGCGGCGTGCTGGTCGACGTCCTTCACGCGGAACTGGAACGCCGCGACCGGGCCGGCATCGAGCGCACGCGCCAGCCGGTCGGGAAAGCCGCCGTCGACGTCGAGCGGCGAGATCAGGTAGAGCTGGCACGGCGGCCGGCGGTCGTCGCGCTGGAACTGCGCGGCGAAGCCGGGGTCGAGCGGGCCCAGCGGGTCTTGGTCGAGGTCGATCACATGCGCTCCGTTCTGTCCGGAAAGGACGTGGGCGGCCCGCCGATCGCGCGCCGCCCCGCCCCGTCTTCCGGTTATTCCTCGTTCTTGTAGATGCCGACCAGCTTGTCGAGCATCGCGAGCGCCTCGTCGCGCGGGCGCTGGAAGGTGTTGCGGCCGATGATCGAGCCGTTGCCGCCGCCGTCGCGGATGTCGCGCGCGTCCTGGTAGACGGCGTCCGTCCCCTTGGAGGCGCCGCCCGAGAACACGACGATGCGGCGGCCATTGAAGCAGCTCTTCACGACATGGCTGACGCGCTTGGCCTGGGTCGAGGCGTCGAAGCCCTCGTAGACCTTCTTGGCTTCCGTCTGCTCGATATGGTCGGTCGGCAGCTTCACCTTGATGATATGTGCGCCGAGCAGCGCCGCCATGTGCGCGGCATAGGCGCCAACGTCGAGCGCCAGCTCGCCGTCCTTGGAGAGCGTGCCGCCGCGCGGATAGGACCAGATCACGGTGGCGATGCCGACCGACTTGGCCTCCGCCGACATCTCCTTGATCTCCTCCATCATGTCGAACACGTCGTCCGCGCCCGGATAGATGGTGAAGCCGATCGCCGAGCAGCCGAGCCGCAGCGCGTCGTCGACGCCGCCGGTCACCGCCTGGTTGATGCCCGTCGCCCAGCTGTTCGACGAATTGACCTTCAGGATCGTCGGGATCTGGCCGGCGAAGGTCGCTGCCCCCGCCTCCAGCATGCCCAGCGGCGCGGCATAGGCCGATAGGCCGGCGTCGATCGCGAGCTGGAAGTGGTAGTGCGGATCATAGGCGGGCTCGTTGACCGCGAAGCTGCGCGCGGGACCATGTTCGAAGCCCTGATCGACCGGCAGGATGATGAGCTTGCCGGTGCCGCCCAGCCGACCCTGCATCAGGATGCGCGCGAGGTTGGCCTTCACGCCGGGATTGTCGGACTCGTAGTTCGCGAGGATCGCCTTGACGGTGGGCGTCATGATAGTCTCCCATGCTGTTGGTCACCGCGGCTGTTACCGCTGGCACGGGTCTCGTAGGCGTGCGCCCGACACCCGACAAGGGCGGCGGCGGCCGGCATGTGCGGTCGCAACAAAGCCGGGGTTCCGGGCGTAGGTGTAGTGTTTCGCGAGGTTGGCTTTGCGGCAATGGTGGAGGTTGGCGGGACAGAGATGGTGTAGAACGGGGCATGGTCTGGCTGAGGAGTCGGCGATGCTGA
>NZ_JBIUCZ010000034.1:0-39976 GCF_047975845.1 Sphingomonas mangrovi
GTTCACACCGCAGGGGTCGCTGGTTCAATCCCAGCCGCGCCCACCAGGACAAGTCATTGTTATCCGGTCATTTTTAGCACTCCGCTGGAGTGGCCGGATAACGAGACTTCGGCGCAGTTTCGGCGCATTGCGCCGGGAGCTTGTGCCTCAATCTCCCCGATGATCTCCTCGAGAGCCGCTCTGACCGTGTCGAAGCGGCCGACTGCGTAGGTCTCGGTAGTGCTGCCGGCGCCATGGCCCATGAAGCCTTCGAGATCCCACTTCGCGACGCCGCGGTTGCGCAAGATCGTCGCCAGGCTGTGGCGCAACAGGTACGGCTTCCACTCGCGGCCTGTCGGCAAGGCGAGCTCGTCGAGCATTGTTCGCCAGGATCTATCGACGTCCAGGATCGGGCGACCATAGTAGTTCACCAGATAGCCGGCGCCCTTTCGGGCGCCTCGATCCAGCTGGTGGTACGCGGCGAGCTCGGCGGTCAGCCACTCGGCGAGCACTGAGACGACCGGTATCGTTGGCCGATACTTCTTCGTCTGTGCGCGGCCGAAGGGGTTGAGGTCGAGAGTGGGTGATTCGGGGAACCATTGTTCGCGTTCCGGCGCGACGCAGATGTCCACGACGGCGTCGGGACGGGCGATGGTGCAGATCGAAGCCACCAGGAACGCGTGGAGCGATGCACGTCTCTTCTCCGGCTCCGCCGCATAGCGAAGCATCCTTGCGAGCACCGGCACGTCGACGCGATGGCGTCGGGGGCGTGACACCTGTTTGCGCGGCAGCGGCTTGTAGACCGGGCGGCGCTCTGAGCGCGGCGGATCCGCATCGGCGGCGTGATTGAGCACTGCCGCCAGCTGCAGCACCGACTCTTCGGTGCTCGCAGCCGAACGCGCACGCGAGGTGGTGATCTCACGCGCCTTGTTGCGCCAGACTACTGGCTGGTCTTTCGACCAGGCGCGAAAGGCGGCGATGAACGGCGTTCCGCAGGCGACGGCGCAACTCGTGTCCAGCCCGAACATGCCTCCGCGCTCTTCCTCGGCCTGGAGGAAGTCGAGAATGTGCTTGAGGCGGGCTCGGATGGTGTCGGCCGAACTCTGCAGGTCGCCCCATTCGAGGCGATAGTCGGCGATGGCGTCGGTCAGCAGATAGGAAGCGGCCGAGGCGAGCGGTTGTCCGCATGCGTAGCAGAAAGCAGGGGCTTCCTCGCGATCGGCCAAGTAGCGCCGATCGCAGGCTAGGATTGCTTGCTGGGCATCATCCGTGCCCGTTGATGCGCTTGCCTCGCGTCGCGCCTCTGGGTCGTACCAGAAGACATACCAACGAGGCGAACGGGGGGTGCCGTCCTCTCTCCTGAGCTTGTCGACCCAATATTTCCCTCGGCGATAGAGCGGCGCCGCGCGTCCCGACATCGTGTTTGTTCCTTGATGAATGCAGATTTCGCGCGGTGGGTGAGGTCAAAAAGGCCGAGGCTGGCGAGAAGGTCGAGATCGCCAGGCTCCAGGCGAATACCCCGGCCGATCTCCACGGCGCGGCTGAGGCGCCGATCGAGGCGCGTGATGGAGGGCGCGGTCATCCGGTCTTTCCTTCTGCGGGGGAGCGTCGGGGACGCTTGATGGTGGTGAGGGGAAGCAGGCGCAGCTGGTGCCCCTCGCGCGGGTGCCGATCGTCGAGCGAGCAGCATTCCGCGCAGCGGCATCGCCGAGGATCGGCCGCCATCGTCAGATGCCAAGCGCGTTCTTGTAGGTCTCGAGCAGCATGTCCGCCTCGTCGCGGTGGTGCTTCTCGAGCCGGCGCAGGCGGATGATGGTGCGCATGGTCTTCACGTCGAAGCCGGTCGACTTCGCCTCGGCATAGACGTCCTTGATGTCGCCGGTGATGCCGCGCTTCTCTTCCTCGAGGCGCTCGATGCGCTCGATCAGCAGCCGGAGCTGCTCGGCGGAAATGGTGTCGGACATTGGGGCTAGCTCCAGATCAGGAAGGCGATGCCGATTGCGGCGAGGACGACGAGCGCGACCAGGATCCGCTCGGCGATTTCGGCGGCGTGGGTGTCGTGCGAATTGTTCATTGGGCACCTGTCGCGCTGGACGGAGAGTCGGCGGCGGTGTTAGGCTGCACGCCTCTCCGGTCCTGTGAGGGGATTTGGACGATCCCGGCCCGTCGCCTGCTTGCGGCGGGCCGGTGATCAAAAGCGCCGATCATGCGGCCCTCCACAGCATCGAGACGAGCTCCAGCAGCGCGAGGCCGGCTAGGCCGAGCGGAAGGTGGGTCTGCAGTGCCCGGCGCGTGCGGCCGGTGGGGATGAGCCAGGCGCCGGGCACTGCACCCGCATGCCCGACCTGGCGCTCTGCCTTGCGCCAGGAGGGCATCCGCCGCGGGCGGGGCGGCCGCGTGACGACGATCACGCGGGCGGAACTGGGGGAGGCGACCGGCGCGGCCTCAGCGCGATCGGGGGCGGCGCTCACAGGGCACCTGCGGGATCGGCGGGAGCGGCCGTCACGAAGCGCAGCGTGCGCGTGTGCGGCTCGCCGGGGCGGGCATGCTCGAGCACCTGTACCGCGAGATCGCCCAGCTCGGACGCCGGCACGTCAGGGGTGATGCTGGCGGCATCGATGCGGAACATGCCGTGGAAGCCGACGGCCATGCGGCCGAACGCCTCGCGCAGCGCGCGCCAGTCGCCGTTCGGCAGCGGGATGGTGGCGAGCAGCGCCGTGCGTGCCCCCTCGACGAGGTCCAGCGCGCCGGCACAGCGGGTGCAGCGATCGTCGACGACGCGGCGCTCTGCAGTCCACGCGCACGGTCCGTCGGGCAGCAGGCAGCCGTCGATCCAGCTGCAGCCGCAGCTGCGACAGATCCGTCCGGCCGGCACGTCGTCGCGCAGACACTGGTAGACGAAGGGATCGAAGGGGAAGATCGGGCGCAGCTGCTGCAGCCCGTCGTCGGTGAGCGAACGCTCGTCCCGCTCCGCCTTGTCGATCAGCAACTCGCCGAAGCGGGAGGGGCCGAACGACAGGCGGCCGACCACCTGCTCGATCGTCATGCCCGCCGCCTCGCGGCGCAGGCGCAGATAGGCGCCGGCGGTGAGCGGCGGGGAGATGGTGGCGGTGGCGCCGCTGTCGGGATCGTAGCCGATCCAGACGGTCGGCTCGGCGGCGTCGGGTGTGTCAGGTGCTTCGGACATGGCTTCTCTCCGGGCAAAGCAATCCCGTTCCCGCCGGCGAGGGGTTCGGCGGGGCGGTGTCAGGCTGGGGATGGGAGCGGGTTAGAGGCTCAGCGCGTCGGGCGCGGTGTCATCGTTGGCGGCCGGCGGCGGCGGCACCTCCGGGCCGCGCGCCAGGATCTCGCCGGGGGCGAGCGGGTGGGTGTCGTTGGCGGGGACGCGCACGCGCACGGGCGTCTGGCGCAGCTCGGCCAACACCTTCGCGCTGGGCGAGAGCGACGGCGACAGCTGGTGCGTGATGACGTGGTCGACGGCGTAGCTGGCACCGCAGTGCTCGGCGTCCAGACAGGCGATCACCGCCTGTCGGAAGAACTCGCTCACCGCGCGGCTGGTGCGCGATCGCGTGGGGCCGCCGCAGTGCGGGCAGGCGAAGCCGATCTTCTGCTGGTGTGGGACGTGCTTGCTCACTTGGATGCCCCCCCTTGGGGCTGCACGCCGTCGATCGATACCCCCCTGGCATCGAGCATCGGCAGCGTGTGACTAAGGGCGGTCATCGCCTGCTCCGTCTCACGCCTTGCCAGCGCCAGATCGGCAGGGGATGCGCCCGGTCGCGTTGCGGCGATGAGGTGGGCGATCGCCTCGCCGGCCTCCTTCGCTGCGATCGAGGCGAGGCGCGCGAGCGCCTCCGGATCGTGCCCGGGGATCGCTGCCTCGATCTCCGAGCGGAACATGTAGGTCTGCAGGATCGGCAAGCCGTCCCCGCCGGCGGCGCGATAGGCGCAGTCGAGCGTGAAGGCGTCCTCCAGCGAAATGCCGAGCGCGACGTCCTGGTCGCCATAGTCGCGCAGCGTCCGCTCCCGCTTGCCGATCAGCCCCGCGGCATGGCCCCAGCCCAGCAGGCCGGCGATGCGCGCGAGCGCCTGTTCGAAGCTGAGCGGAGGGCGCAGCTTGGTCATCGCCCGCCCGCACCCGCAAAAGCCGCCGCCGATCGCGCCGGACGCGCGGCGCCCGCCGCGCTACGCCGCTGCATCGGATCGGATGCAAGGGAGCGGGCATGCACGGGGCGCGAGGGCAGGGGGACGCGGCGGTGTGACTCGATCGAGCCCCACCGCCGCGCTATCGTCGGCGTACCAACCAACGACGATAGGAGAGAGGATTGAACCCGTCCGACGACGCGATCACGATCGCCGCTGCGACGCTGGCGGCAGCCCTGTTCCGGACGAAGTCGCCGAGCAGCGTCAGCACCGAGGGTGGTCAGGACACGCTGCTGAGCTACCATCAGGAGTTCGCCCGCCGGCTGCGCGAGGATGGGGACGCTGGCCCGGTCGAGCCGATCACCGCGCCGCGCAGGATTCGCATCAAGCCGGGGCTCTGACGGCCGCATCGCGCCGCCGTGTCGGCGGTGACGCATCACGGCTGCGCTATCAGCCATTCGCCTGCGCTCGCGCGGCTGGTTCATTGGCTGGGTTCACCTCGCCGTCCTTGATACCGAGGCGGACGGCGATGTTGTGGGTGACGCCGAAGTGACCCTGAAGGCGCCCGGATAGCACATGGTAGACGGTCCGCCGGGAATAGCCGTGCTTCTCCGCCCAGGAGGCGATCGTCAGACCCCGACGTTTCATGTCGGCGTGGATCACGGCGCGTCGGTCCGCCGCGCTTTCCGTTCCGCCTATGTGTCCACCCGATTGCGAATCGTGCGGCATGTGTCATGCCCTTCATTGGATACTGCTAGGACGCGTTTGCCGGGAATAATGTGCAGAGTCAATTATCTTGCACAGGAAAGCCGTTGATTACGGCCGACGTCGGCGTGCGCCTTCGCGAAGCGCGTCGGGCGAGCGGCTTGAATCAGACAGATTTTGCTGCACGCGCCGGGGTAAGTCGCAACAGTCAAACCGAATACGAGACCGGTAAGACCGCACCCAACACCGACTATCTTGGACGGCTCGCCGCGCTCGGGTTTGACGTGGCTTACATCCTAACGGGGCAGCGGGCCGAAAGCGCCTTGTCCTCAGATGAGGCCAAGGTTTTGGATCGGTTTCGAAACTTGGATAGCGAAGGGCAGCGGCTCATCCTTGGAGTGCTCACCCGCATGCTACCGACCACCTAAGCTGATCCACTTCGCGTAGCCGCAACCAGAGGCGCGCTGCCGCACGAGGGTCGCTTCCGCAGCGAATCCGATCGTGTTATTGGATACTCGTGGAGGCAAGCTTTGACGGTTGGAGTGGGCATAAAGATGCAGCGGTTCGAAGCGCTACTTTCTGGCGCGAGCGGTGCGTTGCATGATCGCGTTTTGATGCAGGCGGCGGGGTGTCTCGTCGCTCCGACTGTGGGCGCCCTCGTCCCCGGCTGGTTGCTGGCACTGCCCCGTCAACGAGCTCTGAACTTTCGCGAATTGCAGCATCAGAAGTTCTGCCAGCCAGAGGCTGTCGTCACCGAAGTCCGTGATCATCTTGGGCTTAGTGCCGACGAGGTCATCTGGTTTGAGCATGGGCCTCGCGTCGATGGAACACCGGTAGGGTGCGGGCTCGACTATGCGCACATCCACATCTTAATCCGGCCTCCTTTCGAGTTCTCTGCGTTTGCGAACAAGGCGACCGCACTGTCCGGGCTCGCATGGCGTCCGGCATCCGCGGGTTCGGCTTACGCTGACATCAAGGCTGGTTCCTCTTACCTGATTGCTGGCTGCGGGAACGAGGTGATCCTCACGCAAGAGGTTGAGGTAACGGGCTCGCAGTTCTTGCGTCGTGTGGTCGCCGCTCTCGTCGGAAACAGCGATAGCTGGAATTATCGCGAGCACGAGCACCCGGAGAACGTGGCGGCGACGGTCGCACTGTTCGCGTCGCTGGAGGATGCTGCGCGGCGTGAGGGATGAAGTGCCGGCCGTCGCGGGAGGCGAGGGGGCTTGTCCGAGTTCCCCCGAACCGGAAGCACCCATGAAGGCTCCCGTCGGCGGCGGCCACGACTTCACTGACGGGCGTGGGCCGTACGACTGGCCGTCACGGTACGATACCAACGCGCAGAGAAAAATGCGGACTGAGGTCGGCGCTTTGCTTGCGATGCTTTTGCTGTCCCTAGTCGCCGCTGGAATATTCCTAGGTTTATCTGAGAAGCCTATTTCTTGGCAGTTCGGCGACGCGACATTCTGGGTCAGCTTTAGGCTGTTGGCTATTTTCGCCGTTGGTTGCGTCGGCGGAGTCACTTTTTCAATGAAGTGGCTCATCCACGCTGTCGCGAAAGGGAAGTGGCACCTGGATCGTCGGTTCTGGCGCCTAATGGTCCCTGCGATCGGCGGCGTTTATGCCTGTGTGGTGATGACGCTATTCGGAGGTGGCATGCTCGGGAGCGGCGATGCTAGTTCCGCTGCGCCGATGGGCAACACCGCGGCGCTAGCATTTCTGGTCGGCTACTTCTCTGACGGTGTTAGCGGGCTTCTTTCCAACGTAGCCAACGCCGTGTTCGGCACGCTTGAGAAGAAGTGAGCGAATTTGTCCTATCGGCGACGACGCGCCAAGCCGATTGGTCTGAGGTCCGCCAGTTGGCAGAGCGCTTCGGCGTTAAGGGAGCAAACGCCCTTGCAATACCGCGGCCGTGGACATTGCCATTCGCGCTGATTTCCGCGGATACGGTTGCCGCGATGGGAGCAAGCGCGCCCTTATCGTTGCTGCTTGGGTCTGACCGCCTCGGTCAGCTACGGGATCTCGCCGGAGCGGCAGGTAGTTTGATCGTGCGCTCAAGCGTTGTGGGAGAAACGATCTGGGATCGTGGCACTTACACGAGCCTACCGTTCACCGTGTCCGAAGACTTGGACTTGGTAGCAGCTCAACTGGATCAGGTCGCTAAAGAGGTCGTCGCCTCAACGGATCGTCCGACAGGATTGATGGTCCAGCTGCATTTACAGCCCGCGGCTCTCGGCGAGTTTGGAAATCTCCAGCGTATCTCGAAAACCCGCGATCAGTGGGAGATTTCCACGCTTGAAGCTGGGGGCATGATCTCCCGTTTACGCCTGAACAGCCAGCGCGACCAAGCCGCCGAGCCGACGCGCCCCCTGTTGGCTCGCGTTGGTTTGCCGCGCGAGCGCCTATTCGGAGCCATAGGAGCGTGGCTGAACAACGAGCTGATGCTCGGGTACTCGCGGCGTATGAACTGCGAGTGGATCACCGACAACCGCCGCTTCTTTATCGTCCAGTTGGACGAGGAGGAGGAGGATACGATTGGTATCAATCCATTCCAGGTCCGAATCCCTCCGGTCGTTAAGCCGCTGGCGGACAGCGGGTATTACCTGAAGCTCGCTGATGGTGCAGCACGCACATCATGGGACAAGCTGCAAGTGCTGGACGAGCTTTGGGAGCCCGAAGCAACTCATAAGCCACGCCTGTTCTACGTCCCACTGATCGACCTTCCGTCACGTGCTACGAAGCAGGCCCTGGCGCGACTGGAAGGTGACTTCCGGGACCTAATCGGGCCGGCGGGTATCGTCGTTCGTACCAGCGTTGCTGCGGGCGCCGAGAAGTTGCTCAACCTTCCCCGTACCGAGTGCTTGTCGCCGGAAGCCGCGGCAGAATGGTGTTTTGCGGAGGCTCGAAAGCTCGCTCGCGAGCATCAGCGGTGTGAGATCGCCTTTGTTGCGCATCGCTTCGTTGCCGCGCGAGCGAGCGTCTGGGCCAAAGCAGAGCCTGCGGACCCGATGGTCGAGATCAACGCGCTCTGGGGATTGCCAGACGCGCTCCAGTATTGCCCATATGACATTTGGGAAGTGCATGTCCCAACAGGCGTTGCCACGGAGTATCCTGACTACAAGTCCGATATTCTAATCCCCCAGGATGACGGTGGATGGAAGTATGTGCGGGTGAAGAACGAGTTGGCTCGCAACAACAGCATTGGCTCGCGTGAAGCGAAAGAAATCGCCGCCCGTTCTGCAGCGATCGCGGAGCGTCTGGGCAAAGCCTGTCATATCATGTGGTTTGTCGGCTGCGTGGAAGAGGGCGGATTGACCTTCAATATTCCATGGTATTGGACAGAAGCACATGTGGCTGAGCGTAATCCGGATCGTTCAACCTATCGCGAGGTTCCGGTTGGAGACCGAGAAGAACTAAGAGCCTTCGTTAGCTGGAAGGGAGCGCGTAATCGGCAGGCGCTGGCGCTAAAGCCGAAAGATGTCAGCCTCATGCGTGACATGGATTTTATCAAATCCGTAGGCCTTGCTGCCAAGGAGGCGGAGGTGCCAATCATCCTCTCGGGTTCAACCCTGGCACATGCCTACTACCAGCTGCGCAAGTTGGGTTGCACCGTGGTCACCCCAAGCGAAAAGGAGCATAGCCGGGTCCGCCAAGCGACGAGCCTCGGTAAGTTGGTCCGAGATAAAATCCCCGACAAGATCGCACGACGGCATGAGGTTGAGATTACGCGACAGGTCCCCGGGGACCTAATGAAAGGCTTTTTGCTCAGTAAGTTGGTTGAGGAGGCACTTGAGGTCCGCGAAGCGACCGAGCCCCACCAAAAGACGGAGGAACTGGCAGATCTCTTCGAGGTATTCCGCGCGTTAGCCGTAGCCGAGGGCGTGGCCTTGGAGGAAATTGCCGACGTGGCTGATCGAAAGAAGGAAAAGGCAGGCGGCTTTGAGCGTGGCTTGATCCTCATGCAAACGTCGATCTCAAGGTCCGACCGCCGAGCTGGTCTCGACGGTGACCGCGGTTTGGGCGAGGTTCTTTCTCAAAGGATCTCGGATGATCGCGCCGAAGTGCCGTTCTCCTTCTTCGGCTTCATGGAGATGGATCAACCGCGATCCATCTACTTCGAAACGCTAGGGGTAAGAGTCGACCTTACCTTGCGTGGCGATCGGATCGAAATCCACCTTGCTCGCGGACCAGAGCAACTCGGCCTTCCGTTGGACGCTGAAGCGTAGATCCACGCGAATGCTCGGTCATATCATGCGATCTCCAACTGGAGCGCCATCGTCAGGCGTCGTCAGTAACTCAGCCAGTCCATCTCCGCATCGTCCACCGCTTCGAAGCTGTCGCCGTCGGCTTGCATCCGGTTGAGGTGCGCGCGGACCGCGTTCGCATCGCCCTCGCAGGGGAAGCTGCGGTCCGATCGCGCGGCCTGTGCAAGGCGGCCGACACCGTCCTCCCGATCCCGCTGGAGCAGCAGCCAGGCCGCAAAGGCCAGGCGCGGTTCGCCGTATCGATCCATCTGCATGACGTGCCTCCACTTGCCGACTCACGGCCGCGGCGTGTACCATGTTCCCATTCTGTTCCTCAACGGAGTTCCCATGCCGCCCGAGTTGCACACCCGATGACGCGCCGCCGCCGGCGCCGCCGATCCTCGTCGCCTGCCGTGCTTCTGGTCGCGATCGTCGCCGCGGCCGGCTTCTTCTGGCCGGAGCTGAAGGAGCGCCTGCCCGAACTGGAAGAGATCGCCGGCACGGCGCCCTCGCGGGAAGCGGGTGGCGGCACGCCGGCACCCGCCGGGCTGCTCGAATGCCATGTGACCAGCGTCTACGACGGCGACGGCCCGATCCATTGCGCCGAAGGGCCCAAGATCCGCCTGTCGGCGATCGCCGCGCGCGAGATGGACGGCAGCTGCCGCCCCGGGCACCCGTGCCCGACCGCGTCGGCCGACGAGGCCAAGGCCGCGCTCGAGCGCCTGGCGCTGGGGCAGACGCTGCGCTGCGAGCAGACGGGGACGAGCTACGATCGCGTCACCGCCTGGTGCTGGCGCCCGGACGGCGTCCAACTCAACTGCGCGATGGTCGAGGGCGGCTATGCGGCCCGGTGGGAACGCTACGACGTCGGCCACCGCCTCTGCAGCCGGCCGGCGGCGGGGTAGGGGGCGCGACTCCTCGCGCCGTTACTGCTGAGCCAGCGAGCGATCGTCGCAGCGGTGCATCGTCATCTGATAGCCGGCCTCGCCAACCTTGCCGTAGCAGATACCGGCGGCGGCAAGGCGTTTCGAGGCGTCCTCCCGCTCATCGCACGCGATCTGTGTCGCCGGGTCGTCGCCCGGTCCGCCACGGCATTGCGCGTTGAGCCGGGCCCAGCTGTCGATCATCGCCTGCTCTGCCGCGGACCACGTCGATGTCGGGGAAGGTGAAGGGAGACCAGGATCGTGGGCTTCCACGCCCTGTGCTTGCGTCCCGGTCGCGGTGGCCGTGGCTGCCGGGGCTTGCGTCGGCTGTCCGGGGTCCGAGCAGCCGGACACCGCAACGCCCAGCGCCGCCAGCATCACCCAAGGTCGATTCATACTCTCCTCCTCGCGAAAACCGCCGAGGGCGTAGCGCCAAGCAGCGGCCGAAACGGATAGGGCATCTTCAAGTCGTCTGGCGCTGCAATTTCCTACGTCTCTGGCAGGCGCTTCTCGTTCGCTTCCTGCCGCGTTGCGGCCGCAAGTTCCTCATAGCGGGTCGCCATCTCCTGATGGATGCGAGCGATGGCAGGGCTGGCAGCGTTGTCTGCAAGCTGGCGCGAGTGCTGCGCACGACGAAGATAGTAGTCGTGGTTGTTTAGTTCGTTCATCTCTCACCCTCCCCGCTCTGCATCGTAAAGCAGCGTCGTCGAGATTCTCAAGATGTTTGCCGCCGCTTGGTGGTGGGCGACAGGATCTGGCTGCTGAGTAGTTCGCTGGTCGTCGCGGTGGCTACTCCTCGTGCGGTCGGCGGTGTTCTTTCGACTCCCTGGCTGACTGCTGAGCCACGGCGGAGGGCGGATACAGGGCGTCGGGATCGGATGGGCGGATGCAGACGTTGATCCCGCTGTTGTTGCTCAACGCCAAAGGATCATCATGCAGCTTCCCAAGAACGCCACGGTCGCGATCGTCGACGGCGAGAATCTCCACCTCTTCCGCAATAGCGGCGACGAGAATGCGCCCTCGCTGACGGCGCTCCCGGAGGCGGACGTTTCGACCACCAACCGTGCCTCGGGAAGCCGTCACCAGAGCAGCTCGGCCAATCCGAGCGACCGCCAGCAGGACGAGGACAGCTTCGCTGCCGGCGTCGCGGAGGTGCTCAACAAGCAGGCGCTCGACGGCAAGATCGACGCGCTCGTCGTGGTCGCCGCACCGCGGACGCTCGGCGAACTGCGCAAGCACTACCACAAGACGCTGGAAGCGAAGCTCGTCGGTGAGATCTCCAAGGACCTCACGGGCCACAGCGCCGCGGACATCGTCAAGGCGATCGCCGCCGCCTGAGGTGTAGCCCGGGAGCCGCGAGGTTCCCGGGCCCATCCCGACGCTCAGGAGGCTATCGTCGGTCCTACCGAGAGCGGCACCACGGATAGCTTCAAGGCGGCGCGCAACAGCGGCACGTTTTGTTGATTCTCGACGATCACCTCGATCGGCGAGATGTCCTGCCCCTGCCGTAGGTCGTCAGCGATAATCTCGACTGCGCTGCGGACTGCTTCTGCAAGGGCATGCTCCGCCGTGGACGATCTCTCGACTTCAGCGCTGGCAACATAGTTGGCTGCCGCGATTCGAATGACAAAGCTCGACATGTCTCGCTTTTGCCGAGCCGGGCCGACTTTCGTCGCGCACATAGATCAACGACGGGCGCGGCTCCGTTCCCTTCCGGACAGCACGGAGGTGTTCGGTTCCTAAAGTCTGCTCTGCCGGTTCCTTGATCAGCCTCTTTTCACGGGGCGGGCCGGGTGCCCGTGAATAGATCTGCCGCCTACTTGGTTTCCAGCGACAAGGCGGTGGCAAGCCCGCCGCGCCCGTCGAACGTGTGATCGGCCTTCGCGATGATCCATGCCGCCGCGTCGATTTGCGGCTTGAACCCCGCCACCTTCACCCGCCGCTCGGGGTAAAGATCCGGCCGGCCGAAGCCGAGATCCAGCGTGAGCTCGGCGCCGCGGCGGGCGACGCGGCCGGCCTCTGCCTGAGCGGCGGCGCGGGCGTCGGCCTCGCTGTGGTAGGTGCGCTTCAGGCGGCGGACTTTCTTGTCGTCGCCGCCATTCTTGCCGGCGACGTCGGCCGACACGGTCTTGCGGGTGGCGCCGTCCTGGTCGTGCCAGCGCGCTTCGACCTTGGTGTAGGCGTCGCGCTCGACCGTGCGCCAGGTCGCGCGATCGACGTCGCTGCGCAGGATGGTGGCGGCGGCGATCGCGCGGCCGGTGCTTGTGGTGCCGGCGCCGATCGGCGCCAGGATCAGCCGGCCGTTCTTCACCGTCGCGACCGCGTCGTGCCGGCGGCCCAGCGCGCGGATCATCGCCATGTCGGAACGCTGGTCCTGGACGAGCACGTCGACCGGCACCGCGGCGAGCGACGGATCGACGTGCGGCGCGTAGCCGTGTGCGCTCGCGACCTGGGCGACGATCGCGCCCAGCGTGGTGGCGCGGTGGCTGCGCTCGCGCCGCACGCGATAGCCGGCGGTCAGGTCGGCCGAGCGCGCGCGGATGGTGACGGTGTCGGGCGCGCTGTCCCAGCTGGCCTCGTCGACGGTGAAGCTGCCCTTGTCGACCATGCCGACGTTGACGTCGGCGCCGCAGCGCCAGCCCAGCGCCAGGCGGATCCGCACGCCCTTGCGCGGGATGGCGAGCTTGCCGTCCGAATCGTCGAGCACCAGGTCGAGATCGTCGGCCTCCCCGCCGCGCTTTTCGCTCAGGCGCAGCGACACCAGGCGCGGGCGAACGCGATCGGTGAGATCCTCGCCATCCAGCGTCAGGCGGAAGTCGGCGACGTTCTGGCGCCGCTCACCCGACAGCGACAGCGCCAGCGGGGTGGCGGCGGTGAGCAGGGCGGGGATCACGACACGCGCTGGAGCTCGAGAACGAAGTCGGTCTTTCGCGGCACGCCGTCGAGGGTGAAGAACTTCTGGCGTTCATCCAGCGCGACCAGGACGTAGTTGCCCAGGATCTGGCCGGTGCCGGCGGTGAGCGGCCATGCCTCGCCCTCGTCGGCCATCGCGCGCAGGGTACGGATCGAGGCGAAACTGCCGGCGACCTCGGGCAGCAGCGTGCCCGAGATCGAGACATGGTCGCGGCCGGGGCCGAGGAACTGGCTGGCGTCGCGCGCGCCCACGCGCTCGTTGTTGGCGTGGCGCCAATCGGTGCGGCGCTGGATCTCGTCGAACAGCAGGGTGGGCAGCTCGAAGACGAACAGGCCGAAGGCGAGCAGCATGGTCAATCGTCCTGGTAGGATGCGGCGCGGTCCTGCGCCTCGAGCCGCTCGAGCTCCGCCTTCAGCTGGCGGGCCATGGCGCGGACGTCGCCGGCGGCGCCATCGATGCGGATCTGGTAGGTGTTGTAGTGGACGGTCGTGCCGGCGCCCGCGGCCGCGGCGCCGGTCGACGCCGGCGACGCGGCGAGGGCGGGCGCGGTGCCGCCCAGCGCGATCGCGCCGGCGACGGTGCTCGCCGCGCGCGCCAGGCGGCCGGGTGTGGCGGTCGAACTGCCGGCGGCCGCCATCTGCCCGGCGACGCTGCGGATCCGCGCGAGCGGCTGCGCGGCGCCGCGATCGACGCCGATCGCCAGCCCCTGGGTGAGGAAGCCGCCGAGCCCCATGAAGACGCGACTGGGCGAGTGGATGCCGAGCGCGGTCTTGAACCAGTTGGCGACCGACCGGGCGACGCCGAGAACCTTGCTCTTCAGCTGGCCGGCCTTGCTCAGCAGGCCGTTGATGAGCCCCGAGATGATGTTGCTGCCGAACTCGGTGAACTTGGCCGGCAGGCTGACGCCGAACCACGACATCACGGCCGCGAAGGCGCGGTAGAACAGCCCGAGCGGCGACCAGTTGACGATGAGCGCGGCGACGCCGCCGATGCCGCCGGCGAAGGCGGTGCGGATCTCCTGCCAGATGCCGACGAAGAACGCCTTCACCTTATCCCAGTGGGTGTAGATCAGGTAGGCGGCGAGGATCAGCCCCATCGCGATCGCCAGCATGGGGTTCATCATGGCGAGCCGGCCGAGCCAGAGGAGGCCGGAACAGAGGATCCGCAGCGCGACGAACGCGAAGCGGATCACCGGCACCAGGCGAGTGATGCCGTTCACCAGCATGCCGAGGCCGGGCATCATCCACGACAGCGCGATCGCGACCGGACCGATCACCGCGAGCAGCGCGGCGAGGCCGGCGGTCACCAGCGACAGCGCCTTGAATGCGGCGGGATGAGCGTCGCCCCATGCCGTCACGCCGTCGGCCATGTTGCCGAGCCACCCCGCCGCGCGCTCGAGCGTCGGCAGCAGGTTTTCGCCCACGCGGACCTTGAGCACGTCGACGCGATTGCTGAAACGCTGCAGCGACGCTTCGGTGGTGGCCGAGCGGCCGTTGTACTCGGTTTGCATGGAGCCGGCGTATTGCTGCGCATCGCCGACCATGCGCAGGTTCTTCTTCAGCAGGTCCAGACTGTTGAGCATGGGCGAGATCGCCGCCACCGACTCCGAACCAAAGAGCTCAGTCATGGTCGATGCCTGAGTCTCTTTCGGGAGGCGCCTCAGCCGCTCCATGACATCCAAGATGGTGCCGGCCGCGTCGCGCTGCATCGACTTGGCCACGCCTGTCGCGTCGAGGCCGAGACGCTTGAATGCCTGCGATTGGCTCTTCGTCGCGGCGCTGCCCTTGGTGAGGGCGAGCATCGTGTTCTTGATGCCAGTCGCGGCGATCTCGCTTTCCACGCCGGCGCCGCCGATCGTCGCGCCAAGTGCCGCGATCTCGCCCGAGGCGAGGCCGGCAACAGCACCAAGCGGGCCGATGCGGGTGACGATGTCGGTAATCTTCGACGAGTTGGCGGCACTGTTGTTGCCGAGATAGTTCACCTTGTCGGCGAGCGCGACGACCTCGCGCTGGCCGATGCCGAACGCGGTGCGCCACTGCGCCATCGTCTGGCCGGCATCGTCGGCGGTCATGTCGAAGGCGACGCCCATCTTGGCCGCGTCCTCGGCGAAGGCAAGCAACTGGCGGCGATTCTCGGCGATGGTCTTCCCGGTTGTGAGCCCCGCCTGGCCGCCGGCGGCGACGATCGCGGCGATCCCCTCCGCGGTCATCGGCAGGTTCTTCGACAGGTTGAGGATGTCGGTGCCCATCGCCTTGAACTCGGTGGCATCGTCCAGGCCGTTGACGACCTTGCGCACGTCGGCGAGCGCGCTTTCGAAGCCGATCGCCTTGCCGGTTGCCGCTACGAGCGGCGCGCCGAGGACGGCCCCGCCTGCGGCGGCGGAGACGCCGAGCTCCTGTGTCTTCTGACCGTACCCGCGGAAGCGATCGACGCGATCCCTGCGCGCCTGAATCTGGTCGAGCTTCTTTTGCTGCTGCGTGAGGCGCGTATTCGCATCGTGCGTATCGCGGGCGAGCTTACGCTCGTGGTCGGCGAGCCGCGACATATCGACGCCGGCGGCCTTCATCTCCGCCTGCAGCGTGTGAAGCTTGGCCGCTTGCTTGTCGCCCGAGGCCATCAGGCGGACTTCCTCGCGCTGTGCGCTGGCGAGGCTGTTCTTCAGCCGTTTGGTGGGCGCGTCGGTTTGCGCCATCTCCTCGCGAAGTGCGCGGATCCGCCGGCGGCTCTCGTCCAGCTTGGCGTTGTTCGCCGACAGCCCGGTCTGCAGCGCCTTGTGACGGCCAAGCCGATCCTGGGCGCGGCCAAGCTCGGCGAGCTCCTGCGTGGTCTTCGCCACGTCCCTGGCGGCACCGCGGGAGGTGAGGGCCATCTTCTTGAGCGGGCCGCTCAGCTTGTCGAGGCCGGAGAATTTGACGGCGAGGCTGAGCGTCCGGTCCATCGGGTCAATCCTTGGGTGCGCGCGCCACCGCGCGTTCGTGCCAGCGCATCAGGTCGGCAGGGTACATGGCGCACATGGCTTCGTAGGAGGGGCCACCGAGGACGCTGAGGATGTTGGCCATCGCGTCCTCGAGGTCGTCGATCAGGCGGTGCGCAGCCGCCTCGGCAGCAAAAAATCCCCGACCTCGCCGGCGAGCTCCATCCAGTCGGCGAAATCGACCTTCATCAGATCCTTGCGAGTGAGATTGTCGGGGCTGATGCGCGGCAGCAGGGTGAGCAGCGCGCGGACCTGCAGCTGACCGACGTCGGAGAGCGACAGATTGCGGAGCGAGCCGGTATCGGGCCGGCGCAGGTTGATCGCGGTGAGATCCCCGCCATCGCGCGCGATCGGCACGGCCAGGCGAGCGACGGCGTGCATCTTGCGCGTGTCGCTCGGTTCCTCTTCGTCGTCGTCGCCGGCGGCCGGCTTTTCCATGAACGTCGAGATCTCGCGCGCGATCAGCAGCACGTCGTCGGCGGCGATCCGGTCGACCTCCTGCTCGATCAGCCCGTCGGTGCTGATGCGCGGAAGCAGCCGGCGGAGCTCGTCGACGTTCATCTGCCCCAGCTGCACCAGCGACAGGTCGAGGATGGCGGCGGTGTCGGGGCGGCGGAAGGTGAGCGTCGCGAGATCCTGGTCGCCGCGCTTCAGCGGTGCCTCAAGCTCAACCTGGGCGGTCATTTTAAGGGTTTCGGTCATCGGGATGCTCCGGATCACTGGCCGAGCGCGGCGCGGATCGCGATCATGCGATCGAAGCCGTCGACGATCAGGATGTTGTTGATCACGTCGATCTCGATCTCGGTGCGGCCGTTGACGCGCCAGCGCAGGTAGGTGAGCGTCGACTTCACCGTCCATTCGGTTTCGTCGCCGGCCTTGGCGCTGCCGGGATCGATCTCGACATGCTTGCCGCGCACGACGAGCTCGGCCGCCATCACGCCGCCGGCGACCTCCTCCTGGTAGGCGCCGACGAAGCGGATCATCGACGAGCCGACCCCGACCGCGCCGAACTGGCGCAGGATGTCGCGCACCAGGCCGCCGTACTTGTGCTCGAGCTCGAGCTTCTCGAGGCCCATGCTCACGTCGACCTCGGCCAGCATGCCGGCGCCGCGCCACTGCTCGACCTTTTCGGCCAGCTTGGGGAGTGCGAGCTCGGAGGCGACGCCGGCGTAATCCTCGCCGTTGACGAACACGTTCCAGTTCTTGAGTTTTGCGGGCAGGCCACCCATGGGTCAGAGTCCTTGCAGGAGGGGAATGGGGAGGGGGCAGCGCGACCGATCAGGCCGTCAGGCTGTCGCTGAAGCCGGCATAATATTTGTCGGTGATGCGCTGGTTCAGCTGCAGCCCCTCGAGCGGCGCGCAGGGGGTGTAGTCATAGTCCAGCACCAGGTTGCCGCCGGTGAGGTTCGGGGTCGGGTTGGACGCCGGATCGTACCAGCACGACGCGCCGATCAGCCGGCCGTTCGTCATCCAGTCGGTCAGCTTGCCGTTGATCTTGTCTACCAGAAAGGTGACGAGCCCCTTCGTCAGCGGCTTGTCGATGTAGGGCGCGCACGCGTCCGCGATCACGTCCTGGATCGCCTCCGACGTCCGCACCGCCACCTCGAAGACGAAGGCGGGTTCCTCGCTGCAGGTGCGGTTGCCCCAGAAGCGGAAGCCGTTCGGCCGCACGATGGTGGTGACGGGCGCGGCATTGAGCACGCCGGCGTCGGTCGACATGTCGCGGATGTCGAAATGCACGTCCTTGGTGATGCCGGTGATGCCGGCGACGACGTTGTTGGACAGCGACTGGTGCCATCCGACCTGCTCGTCGAGCATCGCGCGCAGGCCGAGCGCGGTGGCGATCGCCTGGCCATCCCAGGCCGTGCCGTCCGGCCAGATCAGCATGAGCTCGCGATCGGCGAAGCTGGCGCGGTAGGTCACCGCCTCGTCGCGGGTCTCGGCGCCGGCGCACGACGCATAGACGAAACCGCGCAGCTTCTTTGCGACCACGACGAGCTCCTGCACCACGTCTAGGTTGTCGAGGCCGGGTGCGCCGAGGATCCGCGGCTTGACGCCGACGACGGCCTCGGCCGCGAGCAGCGCCTGCAGGCCGGTGTAGACGCCGTTGGTGGTGCCCCCGATCACGTTGGAGGCGGTCGCGCCGGCATCGGCGCCTTCCTTCACGCGCACGACGACCACCAGCGGCGATCCCTGCTTGCCGATCGTCGCCAGCGCCGGTGCGAGCGTGCCGGTGCTGCCGGCTAGGCCTGCCGCGGCGCGCGCGTCGGTCACCAGCACCGGGCGGTCGACAGGGAAGGCGGCATCGAGCGCGGCGATCGCCTCGGCGCCGACGGCGCTGGCGGTCGCGACCAGGCCAATCACGGCGGTCGACTTCTCGAGCGTGGTGGTGACGCTGCCGGTGGGTTCGGTGACGATGATGCCGTGGAAGAAGGTCATGGACGGGATCCTCAAGCGGTGACGGGACGAAGCGGGATGGTGAGGGTGGCGAGGCCGTTGCGGCCGGCGGTGTCGGTGCGCTCGCCCTCCAGCGTCAGCACCGCGCGACCGAGTGCGGCGTTCTCTTCGCCGGCGAGCGAGACGCGGGTGAGCCGCAGCCGCGGCTCCCAGCGCGCGATCGCGACCGCGGTCGCGGCGAAGGCGCGCATGCGGGTGAGCGGGCTGAGCGGCTTGTCGACGAGTTCGAACAGCGCCGAGCCATAGTCGCGGCGCATCACGCGCGTGCCGATCGGCGTCGACAGCAGCCGGCCGAGCGATTGCTCGAGGTGCGCGTCGCCGGCGAGCGGCTTGCCCGTCTCCGCATCCATACCGATCATTCGGGTTTGCCCGATTTGTCGGTGCCGAGCTTGACCAGGCCGTGGATGTGGGTGGCGAGCGAGACGCCCTTGCCGGTGACGTCGCCGGTGGCGGAAATCTGGCCATCGACTGACAGCGGGCCGACGAGGTGGATGCCGCCGGGCGCGTCGATGCGGACGGTGCCGGCGGCCGGCAGGATCGCGGTGAGCGCGTGCGCGGTCGCGTCGTAGGCGACGATCGCGCCGTCGGGGAACTCGATCAGTTCGCGGGTGGCGTCGCCGATCGGCGGGTGGGCGGCGCTCGAGACGCCGCGCAGCGCGATGGCGCCGGCGGGGTCTCCGCCGGGGCACAGCAGCAGGATCTGCTCGCCGGCGCTCGGCGGCGACCAGCTGCGCGTGCGGCCTGCGCGGAGCTCGATCCAGCGGATCGGTTGGGTGACGATGTCGCCGGCGGTGACGACGCAGCGGCCGACGGCCAGGTCGACGGAAGCGACCTGGCCGTAGCGGATCAGCCCCTCAAGTGCGTTGTCGTCGTCCATTCGGGCGACCGTGCCGCAGGCGGCGCCTAGTCGCGCGGGTGCGGTGTTGTAGGTGCGCGACCTACAACAAAGGGTGATAAACACCGCCTTCGCGCAGCAGGTCGCCGATCAGGCCGGGGGGTGTCAACGGGTTCGGCCACGCATCGACCATGCGCGGGTCGGCGGCGGCGTCACGGGGGACGCAGTCGTAGAGAGGCACTCTACGATTGCCGATGCCTGCGATATCTCCTGCAGCAGTGGTGTCTGACTTGCTTTCAGATCTTCCACGAGGCCGAGATGCCGAGGAAGGTCGGATTGCCAGCAACGCCGTAGACTTTGACGGCCCCATCGGAACCGATGATCCAGAACGGTGCGGACGTCGTCGACACCGCCGCGACCGGCGTCAGTCCGGCGCTGACGTTGGCCAGCTGGCCGATCACGTCGGCGCGGGGACGCAAACGCCGGGGAAGCGTGCCGACCTTGGTGCCGTCCGGCAGCGCGGCGCCGTTGACCGAAAGATAGTAGGACAGGTGGAGGAGCCGGTCTTCGACGACGTATCGGGGCGTGGAGGTGCCGCCGAGGCTGCCGGTGAAATAGTCGGCCGGCAGCGGCGTGGCGAGGGGGCCGCCCTGGAAATCATGCTCCATCGCGTGGGTGAAGAAGGCAGATGTCGTCAGCGCCCAGCCATAGCCCATGCAAAGCGAGTACCAGAGCCCGGGGTGGATGTTGTCGACCAGTCCGGGATCTCCCCAGGGCGAGGCTTTCATGGTGAGCAGGCTGGCGACGACGGCGCCCATATTCTCGAACGACGCGAGGTTGCAGTAGACGCGCTGGTCGGCGAGCGCCTGCATCAGCGCGAGACGGTACGGCGCGCCCTGGTCGCTGCGGGCGGTCGCGCCGCCATCCTGGCCGTATGCCTGGGCGTCCGGTTGGGAGTAAAACATGCCAGGGAGGGCAACCAGCGGCTCTACCCCTGCGGCGCGCAGATAGGCCACCATCGCCAGCACATTGGCGACGTAGGTCGGTACGGGAACCCCGGTCTGGATGTCATTGCGGCCGATATCGATCCACCAGCAATGATAGCCCGCGCCGCTGAGGTTCAGTGCCTGAAGCCTGGCCAGCTGTGCAGCGCTGGTATCGCCCGAGTGCGCAAGATTGGTCAGCATCTCGATCTGGCAGCCGCCCACACCCCCGATCAGCTGCCTTGCGAAGTCGAACTGGCTCTGCCGCACGACCGTCGGGTCCGCGCAGCTGTCGCCGCTGCCGCCCACCCGCAACAGCGGCAGCCCGAACGTCTTCTTGTTCTTGAAAAGCAACGGTGCCGAGATGGCGAAGTTGCCCGCCGCGCCGAAGCCACCGGCCCAGCCGGCGCGCTGGATATTCGAGCTGGTCTGGTAACGCCGGATCACGGTCCCGTTCAGGACCAGGCCGAAGCTGCGCTGGTCGAAAATGGCGATGCCGAGGGCTGCCTTGCCGAAGCGATAGGTGGTCTGGGCGGCAACCGGGTTGGCAGTCGAGGTTTCCACCGCGCTGGCGGTGCCGGCGCGCTGCATGCACAGGATCGTTGCGCGATCGGCGGTCTGCGACTGGCGGATCAGCAACCAGCCAGTGTCGGTGAGGACGCAGATGGCGGGCAGATAACTGGTGAGATCTGCCACCTTGGCCTGGATGAAGTCACCGGGAACCACATGGAACACCGTGGCGACGAAGCTGTCGGCCGGCGGGGTTCCCCACTGGACGAGGTCGGAGGCGATGGAGGTGGGCACGGCGGCCGCGAAGGCCCCGTTCGGCCAACCGGAGAGCCGGAAGTGGGCGGCGTCGGCGAAGTCGAGCCGCAGGGGAACCTGTAGCTGGCCGGCCAGCGCCGAGCCGGGACGGCCGAGTTCGGTGATCCGGCGACCCATCGCAGGAATCAGGCTGTGCTGGACTCCCAGGCCACGGGAGCCGTAGTTGATGCGCAGATCGGCGTTCGACCTGATGCCCTTGATAAAGGTGAGCGGGATGCCGCCTTCGATCCAGAGGGACACATCCGGATCGTGCTCGAGGAGGATGCCGGTCGCGTCGGCGATCGCGGTTGTACCGTCGAGCATATAGACGCCCGTGCCGTTGCGCGATCTGGGCAGCACGATCACGACGGGCCGCAGGCGCGCCATCTTTTCGAAAACGGCGAAGTTGTTGGTGCCGGCAGCACCGTCCCAATCGTCCCGCGCGCCGAACGCCCGCGCATCGTAGCCGCGAGGGCCGGGCTGGACGTACAGCTTCACGCCGCCCGCAGTCGTCACATGAGAATCGGTCGCCGATGCGTCGGCTTCGACATAGACATGCGCGTCGGCATGCCACAGCGAGCCTGCTCCGCGCGCCGGAGCGGTCGACGCGAGCAGACCGGCGACGCTCGGGCGGCCGATCAGATCAAGGCCTCTGCCACTTTCGTTGGAACCCAGGGAAACCGGCGTGACGGCGCGGGAGATCTCTTGCGAGCCCGCGGCGGTGCGCTTGTAGTAGACCAGCGATCCGGTTCCGTCGTCGACGGCAAAGAGCTGGTCGACCACGCTGCCGGCTTCCCCGGCGGCGCGACCGCCGGGAAAGTAGCGCGATGCTGCCAATGCGGTGGCGGCGGCGAGCTGCGCCGTGACGACGTGTGGCGCGATCGTACGGGTAACCTCCCGGTCGACCAGGGGGCCGAGCGGCGTGTTGTAGGTCCGGTTGCCCCGCAGGGCCGGAACCATCTCCGTGCCGTCGGGATCGCCGAGGGCGGGCAGTTGCGAGATCTTCGACATGTTCTAGCGTCCGATGACGAGGAGGTTGATGCCGTCGATGCGGCGGTCGTTCTGGTCGTCGGCCTGCACCTGGACGAGGCAGGAGGCGGGACCGGGATTGCCGACGATCTGGGTCCACCCGTCGCGTGCCTGGCTGGCGGCGGAGATATACGGGCAGGTCAGGGCGAACAGGCAGCCGGTCGGGAACGGGATCGGGTACGCTACCGTCACGCTGGGCTCGTCGGTGAGCAGCGCGCGGTAGCTGACCCACTGGACGATGAGCCCGCCCGGAAGCGTGTAGTAGCCATCGGCGCCGAACAGGCTGGCGAGGCCGCCGAATGAAGCCGGTGTGACCGCGACGTTGCTGGCGGTGGCGTTGAGCAGCTGCTCGGCCGTGGCGGGCGGGACCGAGATCGTGACGTCGGTGGCGAGCGCGTTGCCGCCGAGCACCAGGCCATCGGTGTTGATGCGGCGGGTGAGCGGCACGCGCGCGGCGATGGTGGCGAGCACGTTGGCGATGCTTGCCGGCGTCAGCGCTTTGGTAGCGAGGATGCCGGCATCGGCCTCGGTCGCGGTGGCGGCGGGCACGGTGATGGTGCGGTCGGCGGTGAGATCGCCGCCGCCGGTCGCGAGCCCGGCTCCGACGATGCGGCGGCCGAGCAGGCCAGCGGCGAAGCCGGCGAGCCGCTGCGCCAGCGTGCGCGGTGTGACGATACGCGCGGCATCGTCGCCGGCGTCCACCTCTGCCTGCGTCGCCAGTTCGGCAACCCCCTTGGTCTCGGTGGTCGCGGGCGGGTTGAGGAAGTTGGTGTCACCGAAATTCAGCTGCTCGACGTTGCCGGTGGGGAAGGCGATGTCGAGAGCGAGGTGCATGTCGGACAGTACCGACTTCTCGAACAGCGGCTCGGCCTGACCGTAGGCGGCGAACAGCGTGCCGTCGGCGAGGAACAGCCCGAAGCCACGCACGCGATAGGCGAGCGGCTCGGCATCGCGCACGACCATGTGCACGACGTTGTCGCCGACTGCCTCGCCGGAGATGGTCGACACGCGCCGGAACTCCCCGGGCAGCGCGGTGAGCGTCGGTGCAGGCACGAACTCGGCGTTCGTCAGGCCGACCGCGCTGATGGACAGGTCGATGTCCTGGTCGACCTGGGCGGCGGTGAAACGGGCGTGCCCCGCCTGAGTAACGGTGAGGGCGAGCTTGCTCATGGGGTGGTATCCAGAAAGGCACCGGAGCTATCCTGTAGCGGCTCGCCATCCTCGGTCTGAAGGTAGGCGGCCCAGGCCGGCGAAGTGTCGATGGTGGCGGCCATGTCCGCGCGGGTGGCGCCGGTGAGCCGGGCGACGCCCTGGATGCCGATCGCGCCCTCGAGCGCGAGCGTCTGCACCAGGCGGAAGTGCTCGCGCGCCGGCTTCACCCGCGCGACCTCGCGGACGATGGCCTCGGCAAAGGCGGCGGTGGCGCGGCGGCCGCCGGGCTCGACGCCGTCGCTGGTGATCGGCAGCCGGACCTCGAAGGTGTGCGGATCCGCACGCGGCGTCGCCTGGTGCCACTCGACCAGCTCGAGCAGGCGGTCGAAGTGGCCGAGCACCGACCTCACCGATGCCGGCGTGCCCTTGGTGTAGTGCAGCGCGATCGAGCTGGCGACCGTGTCGCGCTTGTCCTGCTCGCTCCACTCGGCGTCCCAGCTGTCGACCGACAACCCCCAGGCGAGCCACGGCAGCAGTTCGGCCGGGCAGGCTTGCGGATCCCACAGCAGGTCGAGCGGGAACGGCACGTCGCCCAGCTGCGCGGTCGCCTGCTCCAGCGCGCGCTCGAGCGGGGTGGCGTTGGGCGGGAGCAGCGAGACGCGGTCAGGCGTCATAGCCGCCGTGTGCCAGGGCGATGGCGATGCAGTGCGTCGCCTGGGTGTCGTCGCAGACGATGTCGGCGGCGGGCGATGTCAGTTCGACGCGCATCACGCCGGCGACATGCAGCGCGGCGTAGAGGCCCGACCGGGTGATGTCGCGGCCGAGCAGTCGGCTTGCGGCGAGATAGGCGTCGAGCGAGCGGCGGGCGGCGGCGAGCACCAGGTCGATGTCGGGGCCGGTGAAGGTGACCAGGCGCGCCTCGACCTGGAACGGCAGGATCTCGGCCGAGGCGACGGTGACCAGGTCGCCGAGCGGGCGGACGCTGTCGCTGTTCACCACCTCCGCTACCCTGGCGAGCAGATCGGCCGGGGCGGTGCCGTCGCCGTCGCGCGCCAGTACCGACACCAGCACCTCGCCGGGCGCCGGCGAGGTGGCGCTGGCGTCGCGCACCGCGCCGTCGGCGGACTTGGCGTGGTAGACATAGGCCAGCTGGGGGCCGGCGACCGAAAAGCCTTCGGGGGCGAGCACGATGCGCTGGCGCAGGGCGGCGTCGCTTTCGAGCGTGGGCGCGACACCGCGCGCGGCGTCGCCTGCATCCACCTCGAGGCGCCGGACGCGCACCAGCGCGGCGAGGTGGTCGAGGTTGGCGCCGGTGGCGAAGGCGACCATCTGCTGGCGGGCGAGGTCGTTGATGGCGGCGCACTGCAGCTGGACGTAATAGGCCGCGACCTGCAGCACGGTGACGGCGGGATCGGAATCGACCGTCGCGTCGAAGCTCGGCAGCCGCGCCTGCACGTCGCCGACCATCCGCGCGAGGATGGTGTCGAACGACTGAAGCTCGATCAGATCCGGCGCGGGGAGCGAGGACAGGTCGAGGGTGGAAGCGGTGCCGGCGGCCATGCCGCCCATGTCGCGGGTGCGATGGCAGCGCGGCTAGAGCCGGTTGATGTAGGGGGCGGACCTACAACATCAAAAATCGAAAGCGCGATCCCGGTTTTTTATTCGGAAAGTGAGTAGTTACCTGCCCGCCTGCTGCCGAACGCCCAGTGCTCCGGAGGGGAGGCAGCTTCGGGGACCATTACCCACTCATTGCAGAACGTGTAGTCCCGAGAGCAGAATTATACCCAGCTCGCCGGTTTATAGAGTTGCGTCCCGTTAACCAGCGTTAGAGGATTCGGGAATTGCGCAGCCGTCAGATGCCCAATGCCCAGACGGCGCACGAAGCTAGCCGCCGCGGCGAGATCAGGATTGGGCACCGCTACCGGCGATAGTAGCCCCACTACTTTGCCAAGCTCTTGTGTAGCGATGCGGATCGGTTCGATCAGGTCGCTGTCCGCCGAAAGCACCGTCGCGACATCGAAATTGTCCCGGAACGCGTCGAGCAGGAGATGGCTCGCGAGGTTGACGTCGCTGCCTTTCTCTTCGGTCTTATGAACCTTTACTACGTCTGGCCAAGGTTGCGTTAGCTGAGCCACTGGTTGCGGCCGAAACTGTGGTGGATGCACCATCCCCGAAAACTTCTTCGAAGCCAGGAACGTGCCTTGGTGGATCACAACCTCCGGCACCGTGGCCAAAGCGTTGAAATACACCTGCTGGCGGCCCGGTGCGGTTGGATCAACACGCGCGGAGACACGGGCTGTATAATAACGGACCTGTATGACCTTATTCTCAGGACGCAGGGCCTGTTCAGCCAGAACTTTGGGATTGATCCATTTCAGGTCAGGACGCTTTTGCAGCATCCGGAAATACAGATTGAAGCCGTCAATATAGACAATCGTTCGCATCAAAGCCGTATAGCAGAAAAAGCGAGAGCCGCCTCGAGTTTCCTCTCAGCGGCTCTCGAGCTGACAGCACGCTGCCAGCGGGTATGAAATTTACCTATGGCTAATGGCCTCCCATTACAAGATGCAATGGAGGGTGCAGGTTATCAAAACGAGTGATTAACCGGCGCCTGCCGGTAGCCGCCTTTCACCCCGAACTAAGGTCGTAGGACACTCGATGAAAGGTCGCTGGCAGGACGCGTTCCGAAGCGATCAAATTAGGGCGTTAGCGGACGGGCGGCTTCACGGCTGCAGCTGCTCCGAGATCCGCTCGAGCAGCTGGGCACGATCGGCATCGGCGAAGCCGATCACTTGGCGGGCAGGATAGTCGGTGGGCGGCGACGACGGATCGCGGGTCACGGTGTCGCGCAGGCCGTACTGGTGGACGCGCATGATTCGCGCCATGGCGCCGACGAAGCCGACTTGCGCCTCGCCGGCGGTGGTTTCCTTGCGCAGGTAGCGCGGGGCGGCGGCGCGGAGGAACATCTTCTGCTGGCGCACGGTGCGGCGCAGGCCGGTGACGCGATCACGAAGCCGGCGGGTGCGGATCTTGCCGCTCTTCTTGAGCTTGCGCGGTTCCATCGCGCCGCCGTCGGGCTCGACGTTTTCGTGCATGCGCGCGGCGTTCGCCTTCTGCAGATCCACGGCGACTCGGGTCGCCAGCGCCTTGCGCGCCGCCGGCGACATGCGCTCGGTCAGATCCGCGATCGCGTGATCGAGCGGCGTAAAGTCGCGGAATGTGTCGTCGGCCATTAGCCGATTCGCCCGACCAGGCCGGCGATCGGCGCGCTCTCCTCGAGGAGGGGCGTCGGCAGGTGGGTGAAGCCGTCACCGTTGCGCTCGATCGCCTCGTCCAGCTGCAGCGAGACGAGGATGTCGACCTTGCTGTCGTCGAGGACGTCGATCTCAAAAGGGATCACGGCCGAGGCGTCGGTCGGGCGGAGCAGCAGGTTGGGCTGCTCGCGCGCGAGCCATTCGACCAGGGCGGCAAACAGCGTGTCGGGATCGCCGGTGAAGTCGAGCAGCAGCAGCGAGAGCTCGTAGCCATATTCCAGGCGGGCATCGGTGCCGACGCCGTTCGACTTCACATGGCCCTTCGCCAGCCAGATCTTGAGGGCGTGCGGATCGCGCGCGAGATCCGGCAGCGCCGCGGTGACGGCGGCGCGCAGGCTGTCCGGCTTGCGCATGTCAGCGGGAAGCGGCCGGGCAGGTGCCCGGCGCGTTCCATTCGATCAGGCGCAGCAGGCGATCCCGCGTGTCGCGCAGCGCCTTGGCGACGCGGATCGTGGCCGAGCGAACCGTCGGCGGCATTTCCGCGGCGGCGTCGAGCGGGAAGCCGGCCGGTGCCGGCGGGCACTGCAGGAGCTCGGCCGGCGGCGTTTCCTTCACCGGCACCGCGACCGGCACCGGCTCGGCGATCGGGACCTCAACGGCTTGGCGGGCGCAGCCCGGCAAGGTCGTTGAGAGCAGCAAACCAAGGGCGATCGACGCGGTTCGTGGCGGCAGCTTGGGCATCGGCGGTCTCCATGCGCAGGGCGGCGTCGCGCGCGGCCTCGGCGGCGGTACGGGCAAGGGCGGAATCGGCGGCGGCCTTGGTCTCGCGGGCGCGCATGGCGTCGGCGAGCAGCTGGGCGGTCTCCTGGTCGGTGCGGGCCTTGAAGGCGACCGCGGCGGCGACGGCGGTGCGGCAGCGCTGGCCGCGGGCGAAGGTGACCTTCACCGCCTTGCCGTTGCTGTCGACGCGCCCCTCGGCGCCGGCGTCGAACGGGGCGCCAACATTGGCGCAGGTCACCTCCGCCCATTGCGCGAGCGCGTCGCGCTCGGCGCGCGTCTCGCCGTACTGGACGTAGAACCAGGCGCCGATCGCGGCGACGGCGAGCAGGGTGAGCCACTCGCGCGCCGCGGCGATCGCGGCGAACAGCTTCCTCACGGCAGATCCTTTCGGCAGAGGTCGCGCTCGGCGCGGCGGCGGTTGACCAGGCCCTGCACGACGCGACCGCCAGCCTTGTTCCACATCAGGAAGGCGTCGCACGCGCCCGACCAGTCGTCGGCGTTGAAGCGGCGCGCGACGGTGGATCCGCAATAGCCGTTGGTGCCGATGTTGTAGGCGAGCGAGATCGCGGCGGCGAGCTGGTTGGGATGGCCCTTGAGCGCCGGCGTACAGGCGAGCACCGGCGCGGCGTGGGCGGCGAGCTGGCGATCGAGGCGCAGTTCGCAGCCGGCGGCCGTCTCGACCATGCCGGGCTTCACGTTCGCCGTGTCGCCGTCGCAGATCGTCCAGACGCCGACGATGTCGCGGTAGGCGGTCAGGTGCTGCTTGCCGCCGCTTTCCCAGCCCGAGACGAAGGGCGCGACGATCGCGGCGGCGGCGATGCCGACCAGGCCGGCGAGGCGGGGAAGGCGCGTGCGGGTACGGGTGGCGGTGTCGCTCACTTCGAATCCTTTCGGGCGGGGAGGAAGCGGTCGCGCAGCACCGCGGGCAGGCCGCCGGCGACCTCGGCCGCGGCGGCGATGAAGCGCGGCGTCGCCTTGTAGGCGATCATGCCAGCGGTGAAGTTCACGCCCTGCAGCACGAAGGGGTTGAGATCGACGGCGGCGCCGATCGCGCGGGCGGCGAACCACGACACGATGGTGCCGGCGGCGAACTGGACGAAGCGCTCGATCCAGCTGAGCCCCTTTTCGTGCGCGAGCCCGACCAGCGAGCCGAACGCACCGGGGGTGAGGCCGATCACGAAGGTCTGGGCGGCGTCGAACCAGTCGGGCGGGATCTTCATGGCGTCAGTCCCACAGCTGGACGAGCTCGATGTCGGGCGAGCTCGTGGAGGTTTCGGGAAGCGTGACGACGGTGCCCTCGGGAAGGGCGACGCCGATCGCCGCCACGCCCGGGTTGAGCGCGAGGACCTGGTCGACGGCGGCCGAGCCGCCGCCGGTGGCACGCCACACCAGCGCGTCGAGCGGCTCGCCCGCGAGGGCGGTAGCGGTCGCCATCAGATGAGCCGAACCTTCGTGCGGCGCTTGCCCTGGATGTCGCGGACGCAATGGATCGCGATCCGGCGATGATCGTCGGCCGGGCTCGCCTCGATGCGCTCCCGCTCGCGACCGCCGTCGGTGGCGGACAGCTGGTGCTGGAGGTCAACGAGCTCGGCCGCGGTCGCGGCGCGCACCGCGCGGGGATAGAGCAGCGCGAGCTCGGCGGCGGGAACGCGTGCGGTGCCGGCCGAGGCGAGATCGGTCGCGCCGGCCGCTTCGCGCTCGATGCGCCAGTCGCGCAGCTGCCGGTTGACCGACAGCATGCCGCCCTGGACGGCGTCGCGCAGACGCGGGTCGGTGATGGCGGTGGTGAGGGCGAGGATCTCGCGCGTCTTCGCCAGCGACAGCGGCGGGTACCAGCCATCGTTCGGGATCTCGTCGCCGACCGGCGCCGGCGCCGGCGCTGCAGCAGAGGCGGGCGGGGTGGAGACGAAGGCGGACATGGCGCGATCCTGAAAGGTGCCGCTAGCGGGGGGTGAGGAGCGATCTGGGGCGTGGAGCTATGCTCGGCCGTCGATCGACACCGCCCCCCGAGCGCTCGCGGGACGAGAGGGTGAACCGACCTCCGGAGAGGGCGGGAAAATCGACACGATCAGCCGCAAACCGAACGAGGCGTGCGCGGGACGGCGAAATGATTGCCGCGCAGCCGGCGGTAGACGTTCAGCCAGAAGGCGATCTCCAGGCACAGCACCACCACGCCGCCGAGCAGCATCAGCACGACCAGGAACAGAGCGGCGAGAAGCAGGAAGCCGATCATGCTTCGCCTCCATCGATGGCGGCAAGCTTGCGGATCTCGCGCTCGAGGCGCTGGGTTTCCTTCTTCACGCCGCAGCCGGTGTCGAGCTCGAGAGCGCGGCGCAGGTGCTTGAGCGCCTTCTCGAGCGCGGCGCGCTTGCCGCCGGCGACGCCGTCGGCGTCCGCTTCCATCGCGTCGGCGATTCGCGCCATCTTCAGGCCGAGCGCCTTCTCGAGCTTGGCGCGGACCTGGTCAGGCATGTCGTGGATCTCGGTCAGATCGTCTACGCGCCGGAGCACATCGAGATTGAAGTCGAGGTCCTGCCCGAACGCCTTGAGCGCAGCCTCGGCCGTCTCTTCAGCGATCAGTGTGCCGGCAGTGCGGGTAAAGCGCTCGGGCAGGGTCAGGTTGTGGCGCAGGACATAGTCGGCGAGCGGCAGCGCCGCCTCGTAATCGCCGACGTCGATGCGCCAGATCAGCATGTGGGTGACGATGTCGTCCTGGGCGCCGCCCTTGCCGTCGTTATCGGCGGCGAGCACGCCCTCGATCCACGCGTCGTAGGCGGGCAGGAGCTCGCGCTTGAGCTCGATCTTCTTCTCGGTCGACTGGATTTCCTTGAGGCGACGAAGATCCACGCCGAGCGCCGCCCGCTGGAGCAGGTACTCGCCCTCGGCCGCGCTGGGTCGGGCAGCTTTCGCGATCGGGGCCGACCCCGTGCGCGCGGCGGCGCGCGCGAGGTGGCGCTTGGCGGGGCTCATCGCCATCGGATCAAGCCTCCTCGGCGAGCGGCAGGATCTCGATATTCTCGACCATGCAGGCGAGATCGAGATCCTCGACGACATAGCCCTCGTTGGAGGACTGATAGTCGGTGACGCGGTTGTACTGCGGCTCCTCGACGATATGCCGGCGCCGCTTGCCGTTCTGGTAGTAGAGCGACAGGTTCTTGAACGGCGTGATCAGCACTGCGTTGTCGATCATGAACGGCACCTCGGCCGCCTGGCGGCCGCCCAGGCGCTTGGACGACATGATGAGGTCGCGGGCGATCTGCTCGGTCGGCTTCTCGTCCTGGTTGATGAGCGGGAAATACTTGTCGTGCAGCAGCCCGGCGCCGCAGATCGCGACCAGGTCGGTGCGGCCCTTCGCCCAGCTGGGCAGCAGCGACTGCACCGCGTCCCACACCAGCGCGTCGACGGTGGCATAGTCGCCGCCCTTGCCGACGGTGACCTTGCCGGCGACCTTGCCGCCTTCGTCCATCACGCGCGCCTGGTTGAAGCGGCGCAGCTGCTCGAGCCACCCGATGTTCACGTCCTGGAGCAGCGTCTTGGCCGGATCGTGGTTCTTCGCCACGCTGGTGCCGTTGAAGCCGATCATGATGCGGTCGAGCTGGATCCGCTCGAGGATCGCGCCCTGGATCCGCGTCTCGAAGTCGGGGAACTTGGCCCAGGCGTCGAGCTTGCCGTACGGCAGGTAGGTGTCGAAGTTGGTCTGGGCGAGCTCGTAGCCGATTTCGTCCAGGCCGGTCGGGTCGACGGGCTTGCGGCGATCGCCGGCGCTGGTGTCGGTGCGGTTCGCGATCGGCCCGCCCATCGTGATGCCGATCTTCTCGCCCTTGAGCTCGTCGACCGGAAACACGTTGATCTGCGAAAGGAACGCGCTCGATTCCTGGGCTCGGGTCTCGAGCTTCTGCTCGACCGACGGATCGACGGTGAAGGTCTTGTCGACGCGGCCTACGCCGTTGAGGGTGGCGATATTCTCTTCGTAGGCGGTGAAGAGCTCGCGGGTGTCGTTGCGCATCGTGGTCTCCGGGGGCGGCGAACGGCCGCGAGGGGGCGGTGGGTGGCGGGCGTCAGAAGTCGGCGCGGGCGTAGTTGCCGCGGCCGTCCGCCGGCGGGCGCCGGCTGCTGCTGCCGTCGGTGCTCTCGACCGATGCCTGCAGCGCCTGGTGGTCCTGCTCGAGCTTGCCGAAGCGGGTCAGCAGGCCGTCCATGCTGGTGCTGAGCTTCTGCAGGTTGGTGGCCATCGCGCCCACCTGCCGACCGAACTCGTTATCGTTGGCGGGCTCCGGCGGGGCGGGGGGCGCGGGCGGCACCGGCGGCGTCTCCTCCTTCTTGCCGCGGCCGGTGAAGAACGCGACGATGGTGCCGATCGCGCTGGTGACATCGCTCGGCGGGTCGCCGGCGGCGTCGCCGGTGAAGTCCAGGATCACGCCGTCGTCGACGGCGCTGAAGAAGTTGCCCGGCGCCTGCTTGCGCTTGGTGAACGGATTGGCGTCGCCGGCGCCGGCGGCGAACTGCATGATCTCGGTGCCCAGGGACGCCGGGCTGTCCGTCATGGCGAGGCCCTGCAGATACGCCTTGCCGCTGTCGGCGAAGTTCGGGTTGATCTCGATCGACGGGTAGAGCTTCTGGCCCTTGGCGTTCAGCTGCACCAGATTGTCGAGCGCATCGACCTGGGCATAGAGCCCAAGGCGCTTTTCCTTCTTGCCGCCGATCTCGAGCTCGATCTCCTTGGTGGAGAGCGCCACGATGTCACCATAGGCGCCGAAGTCGCCGCCCGGCGTGTAGCCGCGGAAATGCTCGATGTTGACGCGCGCGGTGTAGGTGACCGGCACATACGTCGCGTGCATGTCGACGATGTCCTGGCGCGAGATGGTGCGCCCGTCGCAGGTCGCGCCCTCGGTGGCGATGCGGAAGGGTTTGGACAGCTTGGCCATGGTCGTGCGCGCGCTCCGCAAAGATTGGGGGGACGCGGTCGGCCAGGGGAGAAAACCGGCCGCGTCCTGAGCCCGCAAAAGGGCCGGAAGCGCACGCGGGCGCAACGAAGCGCTGTTGTAGGTCCGACCCCTACAACAGCGGGTGCGGGAAAGGCAGGCGGGTGCGCGGCTAGCGTCCGCGGCGATGATCCTGTCGACGCCCTTCGATGCACGCCGCAAGGCGAAGCACCTCTATTGGTCGGGGTACGACTGCGAGCAGATCGCGGAGGTGCTCGACATCAAGGCCACCACGCTGCGCAGCTGGAAGGCGCGCGACGGGTGGGACGAGACCGCGCCGCTCGACCGCGTCGACCAGGCGCTCGAGGCGCGGCTGCAGCTGCTGATCTGGAAGGAGCACCACAGCGGCCACGACTTCAAGACGATGGATGCGCTCGGCCGGCTGCTCGAGCGCCAGGCGCGGGTGCGCCGGCACAATGCGCCGGGTGGGCATGAGGGCGACCTCAACCCCAACGTCGCCAACCGCAACGCCGGCGAGAAGAAGAAGGCGCGCAAGAACCACCTCACCGCCGAGCAGATCCAGGCGTGCATCGACGCGTTCGAAAACGACCTGTTCGACTATCAGCTGAAGTGGCGCGGGCCGAAGGAGGACCTGCTCGGATCGAGCGCGCTCACCACCCGCTTCATCCTCAAGAGTCGCCAGATCGGCGCGACCTATTATTTCGCGCGCGAGGCGTTCGTCCGCCTGCTGGAGACCGGCAACAACCAGATCTTCATCTCGGCAAGCCGCGCCCAGGCTAACAACTTCCGCGCCTACATCATCGACTTCGTACTGAAGGTGACGGGGGTCGGCCTGCAGGGCGATCCGATCACGCTGGATCTGGACGGGGTCGAGGGGCCGCTGGGCGAGGCGCCGAAGCTCTACTTCCTCGGCACCAACTACCGCACGGCGCAGAGCTATCACGGAGACGTCTACGTCGACGAGGTCTTCTGGGTCCACGGCTTCGAGCAGATCGACGACGTCGCCTCGGCGATGGCGAGCCAGGCGCGCTACCGCATCACCTATTTCTCCACGCCGTCGACGGTCGCGCACCAGGCGCACGCGCTGTGGAGCGGCGAGAAGTTCAACCGCGATCGCGCCAAGGCCGATCGCGCGACCTTCGACATGTCGGACGAGGCGCTTCGCCGCGGCGTCGTCGGGCCCGACGGCGTGTGGCGGCAGAAGGTCAGCATCCTCGATGCGCAGGCCGGCGGTTGCACGCTGTTCAACCTCGACCGGCTGAAGCTGCGCTATGCGCCCGACGTCTTCGACAACCTCTTCATGTGCAACTTCGTCGACGACAGCACGTCGATGTTCCCGTTCGCGCTGATGCGCAGCTGCGCCGTCGACAGCTGGGATGCCTGGTCGAAGGACTTCGATCCGTATGCGCTGCGGCCGTACCGCGACGGCGAGGTGTGGATCGGCTACGACCCGGCCGAGAGCGCCGCCGGCGACGACGCAGCGCTGGTGATCGTCGCGGCGCCGAAGACGCCGGGCGGCAAGTTCCGCGTGCTGGAGAAGCACCGCCTCAAGGGGCTGGGGTTCCAGCAACAGGCCGACAAGATCCTCGAGCAGCTCGACCGCTATCACGTCACCTATATCGGCATCGACAGCACCGGCGTCGGCGCGTCGGTGTTCCAGCTGGTGCAGCGCCGTTTCCCGACCGCCAAGCGCATCGACTATTCGGTGCCGGTCAAGACGCAGATGGTGCTGAAGGCCAAGAGCGTCATGCAGGCCAAGCGCCTGGAGTTCGACCAGGGCGCCCGCGACATCATGTCCAGCTTCATGGCGATCCGCGCGGAGCTCACCAAGAGCCAGCGCCAGGTGACCTATGTCGCGAGCCGCGCCGGCGACACCGGCCACGCGGATCTCGCCTGGGCGATCATGCACGCGCTCGCCAACGAGCCGCTCGACCCCACTGACACGACCACCCGCAAGACGAGAGTGAGGACCTACAGCAATGGCAACGGCCGTAACGAGCCCGGACAGCATGGCGAGCGGCGCGGCCGGCGGCGCGATCGAAGCGCCGGACAGCGCGCGGGGGATCCGCGCGTTCCGCTTCGGCGACGCGGAGGCGGTGCTCGATCGCCGGGACCTGATCGCCTACGCCGAGTGCCGGGCGAACGGCCGCTGGTACGAGCCGCCGCTGCCCATGACGGGGCTGGCGCGCACCTATCGCGTCACCGCGCACCACGCGAGCGCCATCCAGTACAAGCGCGACCAGCTGGTGCGGCTGTTCGAGCCGACCAAATGGCTTGACCGCCGCACCTTCGGCGAGCTCGTCCTCAACTACCTCAGCATGGGCAACGGCTATCTCGAGCGGCGCGACAACCTCGCCGGCCGGCCGCTAAAGCTGGTCCACGCCCCCGCGATCCACACCCGCCGCGGCCGCGACGAGGGCAGCTATTTCTGGGTGCCGCGCTGGGGCGCCGAGACCGAGTTCAAGCCGGGCAGCGTGTTCCAGCTGTACGAGCCCGACCTGGCGCAGGAGATCTACGGCATTCCCGAATATATTTCCGCGCTGCAGGCGGCATTCCTCAACGAGCAGGCGACGCTGTTCCGGCGCCGCTACTACCAGAACGGCAGCCATGCCGGCTTCGTGTTCTACCTGTCCGAGCCGACGATGAGCGACGAGGACGCCGACGAGCTCGCCGACGCGATGGAGGATTCGAAGGGCGTCGGCAATTTCCGCAACCTGTTCATCCACGCGCCCGGCGGCAAGAAGGACGGCGTGCAGATCCTGCCGATCGGCGAGGCCGCCGCGAAGGACGAGTTCCTGAGCGTGAAGGAGACGACGCGCGACGACATCCTGGCCGCGCACCGCATCCCGCCGATCCTGCTGGGCGTGGTGCCGAAGAACGCCGGCGGCTTCGGCAACATCGTCGAGGCGTCGAATACCTTCCACGTCACGGTGATCGAACCGCTGATGATGCGGATGCTGGAAGTCAACGACTGGCTGGGCGAGGAGGCGGTGCGGTTTCGGGAGTTCGTTCCTTTGGGGAGGTGACGTGTTTCAACTTTTCGCCCCACCACCGAATTAATAGGCGGATAAAATCACTTTTATCGTGAAGTAAGGACGTTTTGTTGAAGGTGAACAGTTTTTTACATCCATCGTTCACGATGTGACGAACTCCGCCGCTGTCTACCGCGACGAACCTGTCACCGACGGGTGTAAGGATCACAACATCGCCACAAAACATGTGCTTTGGCGCAAGCGCCTTATACTCAAGACGCCTGTCGGAATGTCCGTCGGTGAGTCCCAGCGAGAAAACAGTGACGGTAAAGACAAGCACGTGCCATGCAATGATCCCCGTCGTGCGAGTGAGGCCAACCATCTTCCCAAAAGTAGGCCAGATTTGAACTGCCCAAAAAAAAGGTATAATGAAAAGTTGATAAAACCCGCGCTCTACATCTAACAGTACCTCGAAAATAAACGAGGTGATAAGCGTAACCGTCATGAGCACGGCTATAGCAAGTATTACAAGCTTGACTGACTTTGGGGATTTGCGAAAGCGAGCTTTGTTATCATTGGCTAAGGCGTTTGCTTTCGAAGATAGCAGCCGGTGCAATGAATATGTGGCAATAGCGGGCCCGATAAGCGCAGTTGCATATATCAGAACCAAATGTTGCAATGTAACAGTGAAAAAGTCTGACGCGGAAAACATTCCAGAGATCCCGCCTCCAAAGCCAGCGGAATATCCAGCCATGTAAAGGCCACAGGTTGTTACGTGCACTAGCGGGACCGAAAGTGCGAGGCGTCCCACGAGCTTTTCAATATCCACTTGTAAGTGCCTTCCCTCGGTCACTTTATAGCTAAAACTATTTGCGGATCTGAGCCTGCTTTATGCCTATGCTGACTAGTCTCCGTAGCGCCTCCGGGCGGCTTAGCGGCTCCTCTTGACCTGCGATCCACTGATCTAGCTCGGCAAGAGCGGCGGGAGGCATCCTGACGTTGATCGGAATGGCGCCTACAGGCGGACGACCACGGCTCATGTTACTTGGCGCCAGTTATTGACAGTATCGGCTTTCTGGTGCCAAAAAAGGCAGCCCGACGCAAGGCGGCAACCTCGCGCCGGGCCTAACTCGAACCAGGGAACAGACCCCGTGGCACAAGCTGAACATCAAAATAGCAGATTTGATCCCGCGCGCGACTCCCATGCCGCGCTGTCGGACGAGGCGCTGCACCGCCTGACGCAGGTGGGCGAGGCGCTCTCCGCGATCGCCGAGCTGGCCGACGCCGGCGCCGCCGCCTCTACGGTGACGATCGCCCGCCAGAACCTCGCCAGCCTCTTCCGCCTCCTCGCCGCCACCACCACCCAAGTCGTCGACGAAGCGCCGTATCTGGTCCACTGAGGAAAGCGCCGGCCGACCGGGGTGCTTGCGAACCGCGGGAAGATCGGACAGCATCGCCCGATGGCGTTGCCGGGTTTCTTCGGTCGGCTGTTGCTGGGCCCCTCGCGTCGGATCGCGGTCGTTGTCCTGCTCGAGGTCGTCGCGATCTGCGTCGCGATCGCTCTCGTTCTGACGATGAACGCGTTGCCCGAGCGGGCAGGGCAGGGTCTGGCCGGGTTGGTCCTGGCCGGGGCCCTGATCGGCCTGGGACGGCGCCTCTATCGCGTCGTCACCGATCCCGTCGGGGCCGCTAGGACCGCGGCTTCGAACTGTCCGTCAGATCGAAGAATCCGACATCCTCGAAACCGGCTGCGGTGACGGCGGCTGCCAGTTCCTCCGTCACCAAGGTCCAGTTTGTGCCCGGCACGCGAAACATGGGGGCGGGCGGGTCGAAGTCGTCTCGCCAGCAGATTACGGGCGCCGGCTGGTTCGGGTGCGGCATCCCGGGCACCCAGACGAACGTGGGGCCGGCGCCGCTTTCCACATCGATGAAATATGCCGGCGTCGTGCGGCTGCGATCCAGAGGATTGGCAAAGACGGTCACGTTCAACGCCCGATAGCCCTGGTCCTGCACCTCGGCGGGGCAAGCGGTGCACTCAACGGGTAGATAGTCCGGGCTCGCTCCTGCGGATGCGAACGCCTGGCTCAGCCTGGTGGAGACGAAGTCGAGGCTGAGGCGGAACAGGTCCGGGCGAAAACCGGCCTCGGCAACACGCAGCCTGGGCCGGGGCAAGTGCGACCAGTCCTCGGCCGCGATCGGGCGGTGAATCTCCGGATGAAGCGGCTGCCGGGGGGCTTCCGGAGGGCCGAAGAGAACGTTCTGGATCTCCGCGGCGTTCAGCAGCTCGATCTTCGGCTTCGCCTTTCCCGCCAATGAGTCGACGCGGTTCTGGGTCGCGATGGCAGGGAGCATCCACCACAGCTTGGTCGAGCGGATCGTCATTGCAGCCGCCCCTGCCGGGCGACGCTGATGATGTAGGACCGCAGGGTTTTCTCCTCCGTAACCAAAAGCGCCATTAGGGTTTTACCCGCGGCCTTAACAGCAGCGATACGGGCCAGCGCAGCATCCACTCTAGCGTTGTAGAGAGGGTGATTGCCGGAGTGATAGGGCAGGTTGAGGCCAAAATTGGGCGGCGCGATCCACGCTGCCAAGTTTGCCGGGAGCGCCATCAGGTTTTCGGGCCGGTCCAGCTTCCAACCCGCTGCCACCATGGCCTGCTGGGTCGTAAGCGGAAGCTTTGCGACGCCGCTGAATGTCAGCAGATGATGCGCCACCCAACTGCGATTGCCCTGCTTCAAATTGACCGCTGCTCTTGCGCGAAAGCTGTATGTGGAGAGCGCTGGATCTACTTTGGAAGCGCGTCTCTCAACAGCAACCGGGGCGAAGACGCCGCCGCCTGATGCAAGTGCTGCATCGACGACGGCCCGCACCGCCCGCATCGCATTCCGATCGCCCCGCGTCGCGAGGCCGAGAGTGCCAGGGTTGTCGCGCTCGAAACGACCGATCGCCTGCGCCACGTTTTCGTTGGCCGGGCCGGAGAACGGGACGCTGAAGAACACCAGCGGCGCCATGTTCTTCCCCCAAACATATGCCCTTGCCGAGAGCAAATGCGTCGGATCCTCCCTATTGAGGCTGAAGCGCTTCATTGCGGCATCGATCTGCGCCCACTCGGCAGATCGCTGCAGCATCTGAAGCAGGACGTGAGCGGAGGGGATGGCGCGCCCGCCATTGCCGGGCCGGACTGCGCCGCCTGCTCCAGATTGCAACGAGAGGGGTGAGGCTCCCGCTTGAGCCCGGACCGCGGCTTGGGGCCAACCCGCTCCCGTCAAGATCCGACGGGCCGGTTCCGTGCCACCTGCTAGCGCACCGAGCAGCGTCAACGCGCCGTAAGGAGGCGAAGCCGGGTTGCTCAGGCCGTCACTTGCCGAAGCGATCATCACCTCTGCTCCACTGGCTATTTGACGCGAAGACTATGAGCGCGAGGTTGAGGTCGCAAGTGCCTATGCCCTGGTGAGACCCGTGCGAGCCCAGGTCGAGGGCTGCGGACCTCGACCCCGCGCGGCGCGCTTGCCCCCGCGCCTCGCCCCCGGGCTTTTGGGGTCGGTTTTGATGCAGATAGAACGGTGATAACGCGGTCGAGAATGGCTGAAAACGGGGGCTGTAGCCGCTTTTCGACAGCGCGCGCGGTCCACCGCCCTTTGCGATATGATGCACGCTGTTGCGCTGCGTTTCCGCATACGCGGCGGTCGCGTCGACGCGGCACGGTCCGTGCCCCTCCCCCTCGCCGAGCATCGGGGCGGCGCAAGCCGCCACGCTCCGACAGCCGGGTCTTGGCGGTCGGTGGGAGAGGGTGGGCCGTTTCGGCCTGGGGGAGCATCATGCTGGAGCATGGTCTCGCGTCAGCGAGGCCATTCCTTCTCTCCTTGATCTTACAGGGCCCCATTCCGACCGCTTGGCGGACTCGCCCTCCAAACAGAGGAGCGAAGGCCGCTCAGCGCCTGCGCAAGGCTTGGCGTTTCCACTGCCTCCTCGATGCCGGCATTGGCGCTGCTGCCACGCCGGGCGGCCGTAGCGTCGGCGCGCTCTTGGCGCTTGTCGCGCTCGATCGCGGTCACGGCGCGCTGAGTCGCCTCGGCCGCTGCCCGCGTCATCCGGCCGACGGCGGCGGCAGCCTTGGCGGGCATCGACAAGAAATAGGCGTTGGAGATCTGCTCAACATACTGCCCGCCGGGCCTTGGGTTCGGCACCGGGCGTGTTCGCCGGATCCAGTCGAGAAAGCCGTGGCGCTTCAGTCTGGCGATCGCCTTGATCACGGTGCTGCGCGATCGGCGCAGCTGCTGGGCCATCCAGCCATAGGAGGGGTCCAGTCTACCCGTCTTGTGCGCGCGCAGGCGAAGCATGAAGCGCAGCACCTCGAGCGCGACGTGGCCCAGGTCCCCGTTGCGCGCGCCCGGCCGCTTCGTCTCATGGTCGAACGCCTCGGCTGCGCGCATGCGAGCGTTGTTCTCGCCGCGGCTGAAGGTGTTGCATTCGCCCCAGCGGCGCATCTCGCGCTCGCCCTGGTGGTAGCTGTCGCGGCGGACGAACTGCCCGGTGCGGGCGCGATCGCGCTGCTTGGTAAGCCGCGCGCGGGTGGCGCGGATGGTGTGGAGGGTACGGGCTTTGGTGGTCTTGGAACGCGGCATCGCGTCGGCTCCCGGGTGGAAGTCGATGGGGCGCACGGCGACCTCGCCCGAAGCACGCTCGGGCGGCGCTGGGTGCGAGTTGATGCGGTCCTGGAAGGGGCAGGGAGTTCGGCGCGAGTTCGGCGCAAGCCGCGCTCAGCCACGGATTTCTGCGGGTTTGCGAGGCGTAAAGAGCGGCCGTCTCAGCGCAGAAACCGCGGAGATCGGCGCTGTCGTTTTCGTTCACACCGCAGGGGTCGCTGGTTCAATCCCAGCCGCGCCCACCA
>NZ_JBIUCZ010000035.1:0-39587 GCF_047975845.1 Sphingomonas mangrovi
GCTCATCTTGACGTTGGCCAGGTCCACGCCCGACCCGTCCGCCTTCACCCGCGGCTTCACATTATAGTCAAGCACCCGCTTGACCGGCACCAACAGCTTCATGTGCTTTCTCTCCGTGAACGGAAATGCCGGGGACCCTATAGCAAGGGGCCCGCCGCGGCCATGGTTTGGGGCGGTGCCCCGTTCCTTGGCCGGGGCGGGCCCCGAGAGTTGATTGAAGTCGGATAGAACCCGAGGGGGGCGTACCCCGGCAAAGGCCGGGGTCCCGTTGCGGTGGTCGAAGAGGCGTGGTGCCCTTTTCAGCCGCTATCCCAACTGGGCCCCGGCCTTCGCCGGGGTACAGTCCTTCGGGGAGACCGGCGCCCCCACCGCGTGTGCGGGGGCGGCAGGAGGTCAGGCGGCCTTCTGGACCTCTGCCACGATCTTCTTGGCGGCGTCGCCCAGATCGTTGGCCGGCACGATCGCCAGGCCCGAGTTGGCGAGGATTTCCTTGCCCTTCTCGACGTTGGTGCCTTCCAGGCGGACGACCAGCGGAACCTGCAGGTTCACTTCCTTCGCCGCCGCGACGATGCCCTCGGCGATGATGTCGCAGCGCATGATGCCGCCGAAGATGTTGACCAGGATGCCCTTCACCGCCGGATCGCTCAGGATGATCTTGAACGCCGCGGTCACCTTCTCCTTGTTGGCGCCGCCGCCGACGTCGAGGAAGTTGGCCGGGAACATGCCGTTGAGCTTGATGATGTCCATCGTCGCCATCGCGAGGCCGGCGCCGTTGACCATGCAGCCGATGTCGCCGTCGAGCTTGATGTAGGCGAGGTCGTACTTCGACGCCTCGAGCTCCATCGCGTCCTCCTCGGTGGTGTCGCGCAGCTCCATCAGATCCTTGTGGCGGAACATCGCGTTGCCGTCGAAGCCGACCTTGGCGTCGAGCACCATCAGCTTGCCGTCCTCGGTGACGGCGAGCGGGTTGATCTCGATCTGCTCGGCATCGGTGCCGAGGAACGTGTCGTACAGCTTCGATGCGACGTTCGCAGCCTGCTTGGCGAGGTCGCCGGTCAGCTCCAGCGCCGCGGCGACGGCGCGGCCGTGGTGCGGCATGAAGCCGGTCGCGGTGTCGATGTCGATCGAGTGGATCTTCTCGGGCGTGTCGTGGGCGACGGTCTCGATGTCCATGCCGCCCTCGGTCGAGGCGACCATCGACACGCGGCCGGTCGCGCGGTTGACGAGCAGCGCGAGGTAGAATTCCTTGGCGATGTCGACGCCGTCGGTGACGTAGAGGCGGTTGACCTGCTTGCCGGCCTCGCCCGTCTGGATCGTCACCAGCGTGTTGCCGAGCATGTCCTGCGCCGCGGCGCGGACTTCCTCGGGATTCTTGGCGAGGCGGACGCCACCCTTGGCGTCGGGGCCGAGTTCCTTGAACTTGCCCTTGCCGCGGCCGCCGGCGTGGATCTGCGCCTTGACGACGTAGAGCGGCCCGGGGAGCTTCTTCGACACTTCGACCGCCTCGTCGACCGACAGCGCGGCATAGCCCGCGGGTACCGGCACGCCGAATTTCGCGAGGAGTTCCTTGGCCTGATATTCGTGGATGTTCATGGAGAAGTTCCTGCCTCGCTAGGTTCGAGAAACGGAAATTGCGGTGAGCCTAAAGCACAGCGGATGCTGGAAATCCACCCCCGACCGCATCAGACGCTAACGCGAAGCGGTCGCAATAATGGAAATTCGGTTCTGTTTCCAACAACGACCGACGCGTCGCCGGGTTTCCCGCAGCACCTCGCCTTCATCCACTGGACAGGGGCAGGAACCTTGCGGCCACGATCGCCACGCTCGCGCTGGAGGCGTTCGGCGGATCCCTTCCCTCGGAGCGACCGGGCGTTGGCAGGGCAGTGCGATCGCGCCGATGTTCCCGCGGCGCTCGCTCCGGCGTGATACCTCCCGCCCGTTCCGCCTCGCACTCGACGGTGCGCGACGCTATATCGCGGGCATGCACTGGACCCTGGGCATCTTGCTGTTCGTCGGCACCGTGATCTTCATGGAGGGCTTCGCCTATGCCGCGCACCGCTGGGTGATGCACGGGCCGGGCTGGTTCCTCCATGCGAGCCATCATCGTCCCCGCACCGGTCCGTTCGAGTGGAACGACCTCTACGCCGCGATCTTCGCGGTGCCCTCGTTCGTGTTGCTGCTGGGCGGCGTGCAGCTCGGCTGGTGGCCCGGCTGGGCGTGGATCGGCGCGGGGATCGCCGCCTATGGTGCGATCTACTTCGGCTTCCACGACGTCATCGTCCACAAGCGCGTGTCGCACCGCTACCTCCCGCGCTCGGCGTACATGAAGCGCATCGTCCAGGCGCACCGGCTCCACCATGCCGTCGGCACCAAGGAGGGAACGGTGAGCTTCGGCTTCCTGTGGGCGCCGCGCCCGGACGCGCTGAAGGCGGAGCTGCGTCGCCGCGGCAATGCAGGCGCGCGCCAGCCGGGCGATACCCGCGGATGAGCGTGGCCGACCGGCTCGGCCGCTTCGCGCTGCTGGTGCTGAGCGGTCTGTCGACGCTGGCGCTGATCGGCGCGCTGGCGACGCTGTCGCGCGGACCCGTCACCCCGCCCGTTCCCACCAGCAGCCGCGCGGTGCCGCCCGATGGCATCCCGCCGGTCGATCCCCGGCAGGACAGCTTCGCCGGGGTCGAACCGACGCCGATGGGCAAGGTTTCGCCCGACGTGGCGCAGGCGATCGCGCAGCGCGAATCGGCCGCCGCCGACACGCGCATCGCCGAGTCGCTGGAGACGCTGGCCTATGCGATGCTGGCGCTGGCCGGCTTTGCGGCGGCGGCGGTGCTGGTGCTGCTGCGGATCACCACGCTGCTGGCACGCATCGCCGAGCGGGAGCGGTAAGGTCGCCCATCCAAGTTCGTCCTGCCAACGCAGGCTGGCATCCCGGGCGGCTGGGCGCGGGAGGTCGCGTGTGCCGCTGCTGCCCCGGCTTTCACCAGGAGACCCCAGCCTTCGCTCGGGTGACGGGTGGTTGCTGGCGGACGGGGGCCGGGCGGGTGGCAGCGGTGGCGGCGCCCCCGCGCCTCAATCGAACAGGCTGGAAACCGACGCTTCCTCGGCGATGCGGCGGACCGCTTCGGCGAGCAGCGGGGCAATCGTCATGTGGCGGATCTTGTCGGCCTCGGCGATCACCTCGTGGTTGCCGATCGAGTCGGTGATGACCAACTCGGTCAGCGCTGAGTTCTGGACGCGCGCGACGGCGCCGCCCGACAGCACGCCGTGGGTGCAATAGGCGACGACGCCTTCCGCGCCCGCCGCCTTCAGCGCCGCGGCGGCGTTGCACAGCGTCCCCGCCGAATCGACGATGTCGTCGACCAGCACGCAGAAGCGGCCGCGCACGTCGCCGATGATGTTCATCACCTCCGACTCGCCCGGACGCTCGCGGCGCTTGTCGACGATCGCGAGCGGGGCGTTGTCGAGCCGCTTGGCAAGCGCGCGCGCACGCACCACGCCGCCGACGTCGGGCGAGACGACCATCAGGTTATGCTCGCCGTAGCGGGTGGCGACGTCCGCCGACATCACCGGCGCGGCGAAGAGGTTGTCGGTCGGGATGTCGAAGAAGCCCTGGATCTGCCCGGCGTGGAGATCGACCGAGAGCACGCGGTCGGCACCCGCCACTGTGACCAGGTTCGCGACCAGCTTGGCCGAGATCGGTGTGCGCGGTCCGGGCTTCCGGTCCTGGCGGGCATAGCCGAAATAGGGGAGCACCGCGGTGATCCGCCGCGCCGACGCGCGCCGCAGCGCATCGATCATGATCAGCAGCTCCATCAGGTTGTCGTTCGCCGGATAGGACGTCGACTGGAGCACGAACACGTCCTCGCCGCGCACATTCTCCAGCACCTCGACGAAGATCTCCTCGTCGGCGAAGCGACGGACGCTCGCCCGGGTCAGCGGGATTTCCAGATAGCCCGCGATCGCCTGCGCGAGGGGAAGGTTGGAGTTGCCCGCCAGGAGTTTCATGTCCGTCTTTCGTTGCCCACCGATGCCGCCGTCCTTAGGCAGGGTGACGGTTTGATGAAAGAGGAATGCGGCAGGCACGCCGCTTCCGGACGCTCGGACTTGCCCTAAAATCGACATCGCGCGACGGCAGTCGCAAATCGGACGAACCAATCGGGAGTGGCGGTGCGCATGAGCTTCCAGCGCGTCTTGGGTCTTTTGGCGGCGGCGGCCGCGGTGTTGCCGGCGGCGGCGCGGGCGGACAACCAGCAGTTCGACCTGCCTGGTCCGGCGCTGCGCATGTCGGTCACTCGCGGCAGCGCGACGCTGCCGATCGCGTCGGTGCCGAGCCTTGCCGAGGGCGACCGGATCGCGATCGCCGCCGAACTGCCCGAGAGCCAGGGCGTGCGCTATCTGCTGGTCGCCGCCTTCCTGCGCGGTGCGACCAACCCGCCGCCCAAGCGCTGGTTCTTCAAGGCGGAGAGCTGGGAGCGCAAGAAGGGCAGCCTCGACCTCACGGTGCCCAAGGGCGCCGAGCAGCTGGTGCTGTTCGTGGTGCCGGAAACCGGCGGCGGTTTTGACGCGGTGGTCGACACGGTGCAGCGCCAGCCGGGCGCCTTCGTGCGCGCCTCGATCGAGCTCAGCCAGGCATCGCGCGACCGCGCCCGGCTCGAGCTGTTCCTCGACGGCATCCGCGACGCCGAGCGCAGCCGTCCCGACCAGATCGCCGCGCGCACCGAGCAGCTGACCCGCAGCCTCGCGATTAAGGTGCGCGACGAGTGCCTGCAACAGCCGGTTGAGCAGCGCGCGGCATGCATGGGGCAGAGCCAGAACACGCTGCTGCTGACCGACGGCACCCGCACCTCGCTCGCCGAGACGCTGGTAGGGGCGCCCACCGATCTGGCGTTGCAGATCAGCGCCACGCCGGAGGGCGGCTACGGCTATTACAGCCCGTATATCGGGGTACTGCGCGACGTGGCGCGGCTGTTCGGCGCGTTCCAGACGACGCGTTTCACCTACATTCCCGCCGTGTCGCAGCTGACGGGGAACCGCGCCGGGTTGCTGCTCAACACCGCGCCCTCGTTCGCCAGCCCCAAATCGGTGATGGTCGTGGGGCTGCCGCCGGTGAAGCCGGTCGATCCGCCGCTGCTCCGTGCTGGCGCCGACCGCTTGCTGTGCGCGCCGCCGGGCGAGCTGGTGCTGCCGGTGACGGGCGCGCCGCTGGTCTACGCCACCGACTATGCGCACGGCATGGCGCTGCGCGTGAAGGGGCCGAACGGCGGCACCGTCGACCTGCCCGCGCGCGCCGATCCGCTGCGCGGCGGCTATGTCGTCGCGACAAACCTGCTCGCCGCGCAGGGCAAGGGGCCGGTCGAGGCACAGCTGCACGGCGCCTGGGGCTTCGCGCCGATGGACGGGCCGAGCTTTCGCCTCCAGCCGCCGCAAGCCGGCTGGCGTATCGCCGGCGATGGCGCGGGCGTGGTGGTCGGCCGCGACAATGCGGTGACGCTGGAGGGCGGGGCGGCGGCCTGCGTCGCCCGGGTGACGCTGCGCGATGCCGCCGGCGCGACCCAGGAGGTGGCGTGGAAGCCCGCCGGCGACGGCAGCATCGCCGCGACGCTGCCGCTCGGCAAGGCGAAGCCGGGCAAGATGACGCTGCTGGTCGAACAGCACGGCGTGCCCCAGCCGGACAGCATCCCGCTCGCCGCGCTGGCCGAGGCGAGCCGGATCGACCGGCTGCGCTTCCATGCCGGCGACAGCGAGGCGGTGCTCTACGGTGCGCGGCTCGACAAGGTCACCGCGCTGACGATCGGCGAGACGCGCTTCGAGCCCGCCGAGCTGGGCCGCGAGGGCAAGGCCGACCGCCTGACGCTGCGCGCCGCCGCGCCGGCGACCGGCCCGGCGGCCGGCCAGCCGCTCGCGGCGCGTGCCACCCTGGCGGACGGGCGCAGCCTCGCGGTCGACGGTACGGTCGAGGCGCAGCGGCCGATGGCGAGCGTGGTCAGCCGCACGGTCGATCGCGCCGCGGCGGGCGACGGCCTGCCGATCCGTATCGATGGCGACAGCGTGCTCCCCAACGATGCGCGGCTGACCTTCGCGCTCAAGGCGGCGGGCAGCACCCGCTTCACCGGTACCGAGCGGATCGAGGTCGCGACCGCCGATGGCCGCGCGACCGCGCCGCTGCCGGTCAAGCTGCAGGATGCCGGCGTCGTCATCGCCAGCCTGTCGCCGGCCGAGGCACTGGGCGCGTCGGCCTATGGCCCGCTGCGCTACCGGATCGTGCGGGGCGAGGTGGCGGGCCCCTGGGCCGAGTTCGGCACGCTGGTGCGACTGCCGCGGATCGCCGGCATCGCCTGCGCCGACGGGCAGGAGCGTTGCACGCTGACCGGCAGCGACCTGTTCCTGCTCGACGCGGTGGCGGGCGATCCCGGCTTCGGCCAGCCGGTCAACGTTCCGGAGGGGTTCACCGGCACGAGCCTGGCGGTGCCGAAGGCCACGCCGCTCTACCTGCGGCTGCGCGACGACCGGACGGCGAAGGCCAGCGTGGCGGCGCACGGCGGCTGAGCGGGCGCGTGCGACAACGTCCGTCGTTGCCTCGGCGCTGGCCCGGTGCGGCAGCCGGCGCGTGAGTCAGATGTGCGGACGTCATCCGCTACGCTACGATCCGGGCGCCGCTCAGGAGCCATCATGACCGTCGACGAGAGTCTCGAACTGCTCGGACTGCCCGACACCACCACGCGCCAATGGCTGGAGCAGCTCGGCGAACCACACCGCCACTACCACAACCTCCAGCACATCGAGGCGATGCTCGGCCGGTACGAGGGCGCGAACGCCGGGGTAGTCGCGGCGATCTGGCTGCACGACATCGTCTACGATCCCAAGGCATCGGACAACGAGGAGCGCTCGGCCGAGCAGGCGCGGGCGGATCTGCCCGCGGGCCCGGCCACCGACCTCGCGGTGCGTCTCATCCTCGACACCAAGCACCACGCCGGCGGCGATCCATGGACGGATGCGTTCAACGACCTCGACTTGGCCATCCTCGGTTCGCGTGCGGCGACCTACGACCGCTACGCCGAGGAGATCCGGCGCGAATATGCATTCGTGCCGGATCTTCCCTACCGCACCGGCCGCGCCCAGGTCCTGCGCGCGTTCGATCGACGCACGATCTTCAAGACGCCGGCGTTCCAAGCCCGTGAGCGTCAGGCCCATGACAACCTGCGGCACGAGATCGCCCGCCTCGACGCGGGCGACTGATCCGCCCGGTCGGGGCGCCGTGCCCGTGCGCACGCCGTGTCGGCAGCGCAGGGGCACGGCGCGCGTGGGTCAGCGGATGCCGCCGCTGGCGGTGATCACCTCACCGGTCAGCCAGCCGGCGTCGTCGGAGGCGAGGAAGGCGACGACGCGGGCGATGTCGTCCGGCTCGCCGGCGCGGCCGAGCGGCGTCTGGGCGACGATGCCGGCTTCGAGGTCGGAACCGGCGATGCCGGCGGTGTGGGTGCCCTCGGTCGTGACATAGCCTGGGCTTACCGCGTTGACCCTGATCTTGCGCGGGGCGAGTTCGTTCGCGAGCACGCCGGTGATGGCGTTTACCGCACCCTTGGTCCCGGCATAGACCGCCGCGTTCGGCGTATGGATATGGGTGATCGCCGACGAGATGTTGATGACGCTGGCGCCCTCGCCGAGATGCTTCGCCGCCGCCTGCGTCGTCAGCAGCACGCCGAGCACGTTGACGTCGAATTGCTGACGATACTGATCCTCGCTCAATTCCTCGATCGAGGCGAATCCATAGATGCCGGAATTGTTGACCAGCACGTCGAGCCGGCCGAACTCCCGCACCGCCGTTTCGATCAGGCCCTGTGCCTCCGCGGCCTTGGCGACGTCGCCCTGGACCGCGACCGCCTTGCCGCCGGCCGAGGCGATCGCCTCGACCACGGCGTCGGCGCCCGCCTTGCTCGACGCATAGTTGACGACGACCGACGCGCCCTCGTCCGCGAGTGCCTTGGCGATCGCCGCGCCGATGCCCTTCGATGCCCCGGTGACGACCGCGACCTTTCCGTTGAGCTTTGCCATCTGTGTTATACCTCCGAAATGGGCAGGCGCCGGAGGGCAGCCTTTGTCCCATGGTTCGGAAGTTCGGAACTAATGCAGCGTGGATCAAGCCCCCTATATGGATAAATGATGAGGCCCCTTTTCCATCCAGCGATCGAGGACGTGCGGCCGGAGGCGATCCTCCATGCCCTTGCCGATCCCAACCGCGCGGCGATCTTCGCGCGGCTGCTGAAGGCGGACTGCGCCGAAGCCTGCTCGGCGTTGGCAGCGGTCGGCGATCGCGTCCTCCCCAAGTCGTCGCTGTCGAACCACTTCAAGGTGCTGCGCGAGGCCGGGCTGATCCGCAGCGAGCGCCACGGCGTCGAGGTCCGCAACCAGCCCCGCTGCGAGGAGATCGAAGCACGCTTCCCCGGGCTGCTGACGGGGATCCTCAACGCCTATGCGGGCGCTGGCGGTTGCGGGGATGGCGACGCGAGCGCCGGGAGCGCGGCGTCTCCGCAGTAGCCGCGCGCCGCCGAATCGCTCTACAGGGCGGCGTATGACCGTCATCACCCGCTTCGCGCCCAGCCCCACCGGGCGGCTGCACCTCGGCAACTTGCGCGCGGCGCTGATCAACTGGCTCCATGCCAGGGCGAACGGCGGCCGGCTGCTGCTGCGCATCGACGATACCGACGCGGCGCGATCCGAAGAGCGGTTCGTGGCCGCGATCCGCGATGATCTGGCGTGGCTGGGGATCGACACGGCCGAGGAGGTGCGCCAGTCGGCGCGCTTCGACCGTTACGAGGCGTGCTTCGCGCAGCTGGTCGCCGCCGGGCGGGTCTATCCGGCCTACGAAACCCCCGAAGAGCTCGACCTGCGGCGCAAGGTGCTGCTCGGCCGCGGATTGCCGCCGGTCTACGACCGCGCCGCGCTGCGGCTGAGCGAGGCGGATCGCGCCGGGCTGGAGGCGGAAGGGCGGCGGCCGCACTGGCGCTTCCGCCTCGACCACGACGCGCCGATCGGCTGGCACGATCTCGTCCGCGGCGAGCAGCGCTTCGACGCCGCACGGCTGAGCGATCCGGTGGTGCGCCGCGCCGACGGCAGCTGGCTCTATCTGCTCCCCTCGGTGATCGACGACATCGACCTGGGCGTGACGACGGTGATCCGCGGCGAGGATCACGTCTCCAACACCGCCACCCAGATCCAGATGTTCGGGAGCCTGGGCGCCGCGCTGCCGGAGTTCGCGCACGTCGCGCTGCTCACCGGGGCGGAAGGCAAGCTCTCCAAGCGGCTCGGCGCGACCGGCGTCGACGAGTTCCGCGCACTGGGGATCGAGCCCGAGGCGGTGGTGGCGATGCTCGCTCGCTTGGGCACCAGCGATCCGGTCGAGCCGATCCTCGATCGCGCGCCGCTGATCGAAGGGTTCGACTTCGCCCGCTTCGGCCGCGCCCCGGCGCGCTTCGACGAAGCGGACCTGCAGGCGCTCAACGCCCGCATCGTCCACCAGCTCGATTGGAACCACGTCGCCGACCGGCTGCCGGAGGGCATGGACCGCACCGGCTGGGACGCGATCCGCGCCAATCTGTCGACCGTTGCCGAGGCGGCGGACTGGTGGCGGGTGGTGACCGGTCCGGTTCCCGCGCCGGCGCTGGCCGACGAGGACCGCGGCTTTGTCCGCCAGGCCGCGTCGGTCGCCGAGTCGCTAGATTGGGACGCGGGCGTGTGGGGCACGCTCACGGCCGCGCTCAAGCAGGCGAGCGGGCGCAAGGGGCGGTCGCTGTTCCTGCCGCTGCGGCTCGCGCTCACCGGCCGTGACCATGGGCCCGACATGGCGGCGCTGCTGCCGCTGATCGGCCGCGAGCCGGCGCTCGAACGGCTTCGCGCCGCCGGCTGACGGGCGGAGCCCGCTCCCCTTATGTGCTCCCGCGCAGGCGGGAGCCCAGGGTCCGGGCGCCAACCATCGTCGTTCTGCGGGACCCTGGCTCCCCGCCTGCGCGGGGACACCGGGTACGCCGTCGTCAGGTCCACGACCTTGGTCGGGGATCCCGCCATTCCGATTGTGCAACCACCGTGATGTTGTACCATCGCGCTTCTCGGCCCTTGCAGGGCGCGAACGAGGAGAAGCCGATGTACGCGAATCGCTTTGCTTCCGAACGCCGCTTCCATCCCGTCAGCCTCGGCGTGGCGCTGGCGATCAACGGCGGACTGCTGGCCGCCATGCTGCTCGCCGGGTCGGTCGTGACCAGCATCCCGCAGGAAGACCCGGCGCTGATCACCACCAACGTGCCGCTGCCGCCCGATCCACCGACGGTCGAACCCGAACCGGTCCCCGCAATCGAGCCGATTGCCGCGCCGCTGCCGTTCGTGCCGAAGCCGGTGGTGCCGCTGCCGCAGCCGGACCAGCCGCGGATCGCCAGCGAGTCGCTGCTGCCGGTTGCGCCGCCGCCCGCCATCCCGGGCACCGCGGGCGGGACGGGCACCGCCGCGGCGGCGGTGCCGGTGACGCCGGCGCCCGTGCTGGTCGACGCCGCGCCCGACCCGCGCTTCCTCGACGCGTTCCAGCCCGACTATCCCGCCGCCGAGCGCCGCGCCGAGCGCGACGGCGTGGTGACGGTGCGCGTCCGCATCGGCGCGGACGGGCGGGTCGGCGCGGTCGAGCCGGTGCGCGCGACCAGCGACGCGTTCCTGGAGGCGACTCGCCGCCACGCGCTGTCGCGCTGGCGTTTCCGCCCCGCGACGCGCGACGGGGTGGCGGTCGAAAGCTGGCGGGTGATGACCGTCCGTTTCGAAATGGCGGACTGATCCGAACGGCGCAGGGGCTGGCGACGCCGCGTCCCTGCGCCTATTTGCAGTGCCGTCATGAGGATCCTGCGCCACTTCTCGCTCCTGCGGGCCTATCGCGACCTGCGCGTCTTCCTGTCGGAGCGGCATCCGCACCAATGGGGCTTCCTCGCGCTCGCGGTGACGATGACCGGGCTGTGGATCTGGGCGTTCGTCCACGATTCGCACTTCGAGCGGCCCTACCACCGCGAGATCCAATATGTGCAGGACTGGCGCCTCGACCGGACCGACGAAGAGATTCGCGCGCAGCAGAAGATCGACGAGGCCGAGCGGCAGAAGGGCTATGCCGAGCGCGATGCGCGCCGCGCCAAGGTGCGCGCCGAGTTCAAGAAGCTCGACGACGGCATGACCGCCTGGGGGCTTTGACCTCTGCACCCGCCGACGCCGACGACGCGCGCTGGATGGGCGCCGCGCTGGCGCTCGCCGAGCGTAGCCGCGGCCGCACCGCGCCCAACCCCAATGTCGGCTGCATCGTCGTCGCCGCCGACGGTCACGTCGTCGGGCGGGGCTGGACCCAGGCGGGGGGGCGTCCGCATGCCGAGGCGGTGGCGCTGGCGCAGGCCGGCGGCGAGGCCCGCGGCGCCACCCTCTACGTCACGCTCGAACCCTGCGCCCATGTCTCCCCCCGCGGGCCCGCCTGCGCCGACCTGATCGTCGCCGCGCGGCCGGAACGGGTGGTGGTGGCGCTGACCGATCCCGACCCGCGCACCGACGGTGCCGGGATTGCCCAGCTGCGCGCCGCCGGCATCGCGGTGCGCGAGGGCGTGCGCACCGCCGAGGCGCGGCGCAGTATGGCTGGGTTCCTCACCCGCCGCCGCTTCGGCCGCCCGCACGTCACGCTCAAGCTCGCGACGTCGCTCGACGGGCGCATCGCGCTGCCGTCGGGCGAGAGCCGCTGGATCACCGGACCCGAGGCGCGCGCGCACGCGCATCTCGAACGCGCGCGGCACGAGGCGATCCTGGTCGGGCGCGGAACCTATGACGCCGATGTGCCGCGACTCGACGTGCGGCTGCCCGGGCTGGAGGCGCGCAGCCCGCGCCGGCTGCTCCTCACCCGCGGCACCGCACCCGAGGGCTGGGAAGCCCTGGCCGACGTGGCCGCGCTCGGCGCGGTCGAAGGCGTCGACCATCTGCTGGTCGAGGGCGGGGCGGGCGCCGCCGCCGCCTTCCTCGCGGCCGATGCGGTCGACCGGCTGCTGCTCTACCGCGCGCCGATCCTGGTGGGGGCGGGGCAGGCGGCGATCGGCGACCTCGGCCTGGCCGACCTGGGCGCCGCCCACGGCCGCTGGCGGTTGCACGACGCGCGCGTGCTTGGCAGCGACCGACTCGAAGTCTACGAGCGCGAGCGAGATTGATATGTTCACCGGAATCGTCACCGACATCGGCACCATCGAGGCCGTCGAGCAGACGGGCGACCTGCGCGTCCGCATCGCCACCGCTTACGACACCGCAACCGTCGACCTGGGCGCGTCGATCGCCTGTTCGGGCGTCTGCCTGACTGTGGTCGACAAGGGGCCGGGCTGGTTCGCGGTCGACGTCTCGGGCGAAACGGTGTCGCGCACCGCGCGCGACCAGTGGACCGCCGGCCGTCGCCTCAACCTGGAACGCGCGCTCAAGCTGGGCGACGAACTGGGCGGGCACATCGTCACCGGCCATGTCGACGGCCTGGGCGACGTGATCGAGGTGCGCGAGGAAGGCGGCTCGCACCGCGTCACCATCCAGGCCGGGCCGGAGATCGCCCCCTATCTGGCGGCCAAGGGCTCCGTCACCGTCGACGGCGTGTCGCTGACCGTCAACAGCGTCGAGGACGGGCCCGAGGGCACGCGCTTCGGGCTCAACATCATTCCCCATACCGCGCAGGTCACCACCTTCGCCGACATCGCCGAGGGGCAGGCGGTCAATCTCGAGATCGACGTGCTCGCCCGCTATCTCCAGCGCATGGAGCGCTATCGTGAAAGGACGCAGCATGGCGCTGCCTGACCCCGCCCGCATTCCCGTCGAGCCCGCGCGCCTGCGCCACGGCTTCCTCTCTTCGCCCGAGGAGATCATCGACGAGGCGCGCAACGGCCGCATGTTCATCCTGGTCGACGACGAGGACCGGGAGAACGAAGGCGATCTGGTGATCCCGGCGCAGATGGCGACGCCGGAAAAGATCAACTTCATGGTGACGCACGGCCGCGGCCTCGTCTGCCTGGCGCTGTCCAAGCCGCGGGTCGAGGAACTCGGGCTGGAGCTGATGAGCCGCAACAACGGCACGCGGCACGAAACCGCCTTCACCGTCTCGATCGAGGCGAAGGAAGGCGTCAGCACCGGCATCTCCGCGGCCGATCGCGCGCGCACCATCGCGGTCGCGGTCGATGCGACCAAGGGCGCGGCCGACATCGTCACGCCGGGCCATGTCTTCCCGCTGATCGCCCGCGACGGCGGCGTGCTGGTGCGCGCCGGCCATACCGAGGCGGCGGTCGACGTGGCGCGGCTCGCCGGGCTCAACCCCGCGGGCGTGATCTGCGAGATCATGAACGAGGACGGCACCATGTCGCGCCTCGACGACCTGGTCGGCTTCGCGCAGCTCCACGGGCTCAAGATCGGCACGATCCGCGACCTGATCGCCTATCGCCGCCGCCACGACCATCTGGTCGAGACGCGCTCCGAAAGCCGCTTCACCAGCCGCTGGGGTGGCGAGTGGACGGCGATGACCTTCTGGAACAAGGCCACGGGCAGCGAGCAGGTCGCACTGGTCAAGGGGCGCATCGATCCTGCCAGGCCTACCCTGGTCCGCATGCACGCGCTGTCGCCGTTCGCCGACATCTTTGGTGAGACCGGCCAGCGCTGCGACCTGCTCAGCCGATCGATGGAGATCATCGGCGAGGAAGGCGCGGGCGTGATCGTGGTGATCAACAAGCCGCGGCTCGACCAGTTCACCGTCGCGATGCAGGCGCGCACCGGCGAGCTCAACCCGGCCGACATGGACCAGCTGCGCGACTATGGCGTGGGTGCCATGATCCTCAACGAACTGGGCGTCGCCGAAATGGTGCTGCTCACCAACACCCATCACACCCTCGTTGGGCTCGACGGCTACGGCCTGTCGATCGTCGGCGAACGTCCCATCGATACGGAGCGCTGACATGGCCCGCATTCTGATCGTCGAAGCGCGCTTCTACGACCACCTCAACGACCTGCTGCTCGACGGTGCGCGCACCGCGCTGCAAGAAGCGGGACAGGATTACGAGATCGTTACCGTGCCCGGCGCGCTGGAGATACCCGGCGCGGTCGCGATGGCGGCGGAGACCGGCCAGTTCGACGCCTATGTCGGCCTGGGCGTGGTGATCCGCGGCGAGACCTATCATTTCGAGATCGTCGCCAACGAAAGCGCGCGCGGGCTGATGGCGCTGGCGATGGACGGCCTGCCGATCGGCAATGGCATCCTGACCGTCGAGGACGAGGCGCAGGCGCTCGCCCGCGCCGACCGCAACGACAAGGACAAGGGCGGGGAAGCCGCCAAGGCGGCGCTCGCCATGCTGGCGCTGCGCCAGCGCTTCGCCTGACCGTCCCGATCGGGCGGCGGCAGATCCGGTGCCCGGCGATCGCAGCGGATCGACGCCGGGGCTGATCGCGGCGATCGCCGCCAACGTCACGCTCGCGATCGGGCCGTGGCTGGTGCGGCTCGCCGAGACCGGGCCGGTCGCCACCGGCTTCTGGCGGCTGGCGCTGGCGATGCCGGCGATGCTCGCCTGGTCGGCGCTCGCCAACCCCGGCGCGCTGCGCAAGGGACGCGCCTTCTGGCCGGTGCTGCTGGTTGCGGGGCTCGCCTTCGCGGCCGATCTCGCGACCTGGAACGTCAGCATCCATCGGACGACGCTGGCCAATGCGACGCTGTTCGCCAATTCGGCGACGCTGATCTATCCCGTCTACGGCTTCCTGATCGCCCGCGCCTGGCCGAGCCGGCCGCAGGTCGCGGCCCTGCTGCTGGCGATGCTGGGCGGGGGGCTGCTGCTCGGCCGGTCGGCGGAGCTGTCGCCCGCGCATCTGGTGGGCGACCTGCTCGCGCTGTTCGCAGGGCTGGCCTACGCCGTCTATTTCATCGGCATGGCGCGGGTGCGCGCGGCGGTGCCGCCGATGCCGGCGCTTGCGCTCTCCGGCGTGGCGACGATGGCGCCGCTGCTGCTGCTCGCAATAGCGCTCGGCGAGCGGCTGGTGCCGGGCGATCTCGCCGGCTGGGGGACGCTCGCGGCGCTCGCGCTGGTCAGCCAGCTGCTGGGGCAGGGGCTGATGATCTATGCGCTCGGCCGGCTGCCGCCGCTGGTGATCGGCATCACCCTGCTGATCCAGCCGGTCGTCGCCGGCAGCATCGGCTGGATCGCCTATGGCGAGCGCCCCGGGCTGCCCGACCTGCTGGGCGCGCTGCTCGTCGCCGCCGCGCTGGTGCTCGTCCGGCGCGAACCGGAGGTTGCGCCCGCCGCGCGCGCGACTAGATCGGACGCCTGACACTGCAAAGGAGGCCGCGATGGCGACCGCATCCCTGGAAGACGCGACGCTGGACGAGCTGCGCGCCGCGCTGGCGCCGGTGGTGGCCGCCAATGCCGCCTTCGACGGCTGGAGCCCGCAGGCGGTCGACATGGCCGCCGGGCAGCTCGGCGTCGATCCGGATGTCGCGCGCGCCGCGCTGCCGACTGCTGTCGACAGCATCGACGCCTGGTTCGCGCACGTCGACCGGGTGATGACCGAGTCGCTCCCCGTGGAGCAATTGGCCGCGATGAAGATCCGCGAGCGCATCACCGCGCTGGTCGAGGCGCGACTCGCCGCCGTGGCGCCGCAGCGCGAGGCGCTTCGCCGCGCGCTCGCGATCCTCGCCATGCCGCAGAACCTGGTGCGGGCGACGCGACTCGGCTGGCGCAGCGTCGACCTGATGTGGCGCCTCGCCGGCGACACCGCGACCGACTACAACCATTATACCAAGCGCGGCACATTGGGGGCGGTCTATGCCGCCACCGTCACCGTGTTCCTCGACGACGAGAGCGAGGGCTGGGTCGAGACCCGCGCCTTCCTCGCCCGCCGGATCGACAACATCATGCAGTTCGAAAAGGCCAAGGCCAAGCTGCTCGGCCGCGCGTCGAGCGAGCGGCGGCTGAGCCTGTCGCGCTTCGTCGGCCGGCTGCGCTACCCGGCGGTGTAGTCCGTTCCCCGGCGGAGGCCGGGGCCCAGTTGGGAAAGCCGTCGTGGGTCCGTTCGATTTTCCATGGTTCTCCCACCTGGGCCCCGGCCTCCGCCGGGGAACGATCGTCTTCATCGACTCGCTGGCGGCACCGAAAAGGCTGGCATCCCGCGTTAACTATTGATAATCAGTCGCAATGCTTTCCCCCGCCTCCACCCTGTCGCACCTTGCGCGTCACCAGCACGCGCGGATCGCCACCGTCGACTGGGAGTCGCTCCAGCCGGGCGAGGCGCGGCGGCTGCGCGAGTTCGGCGTGGACGAGGGGGTCGAGATCGAGCTGCTGCACCGCGCGTGGCTCGGCGGCGGGCCGGTGGCGTGTCGGATCGGACGGATGACGGTGGCGCTGCGCCCACACGTCGCCGCCGCCATCCGGGTCGCTGCATCGGCGGACTGAGGCGTTTCGGACAGGATCATGAATCACCCACCGCTGGTCGCGCTCGTCGGCAACCCCAATGCCGGCAAGAGCGCCTTGTTCAACGCGCTGACCGGCGCGCGGCAGAAGGTGGGCAACTATCCCGGCGTCACCGTCGAACGCCACACCGGGCGCATGGCGCTGCCCGACGGCCGCCCGGTCGAGCTGGTCGACCTGCCCGGCACCTACAGCCTCGATCCTTCGAGCCCCGACGAGGCGGTGACCCGCGACGTGGTGATCGGTCGCCAGCAGGGCGAGCGGCTGCCCGACGTGCTGGTGGTGGTGGCGGACGCGACCAACCTCGACAACCATCTCCGCTTCGTCCTCCAGCTCAAGGCGCTCGGCCGGCCGATGCTGCTCGCGCTCAACATGGTCGACATGGCCGAGCGCGACGGGCTGAAGTTCGACTTCGCCGCGCTCGCGGCCGAGATCGGCTGTCCGGTGGTGCCGACCGTCGCGGTGCGCAAGCGCGGGCTCGACAGCTTGCGCGAGGCGCTGGCCGAGGTGCTCGCCGCCGCGCCCGTCGCGCTGCCGCCGCCGTCCGAAGGCGTCGACGCCGACATCCGCCATTTCCAGCGCGAGGCACGGCGCATCGCCGGCGTCGCGATCATCGAACAGCCGCGCGCGCGTGCCGTCACCCGCTCGGTCGACAAGATCGCGCTGCATCCCGTGCTCGGGCCGATCATCCTGCTCGCGCTGATGTTCGTGATGTTCCAGGCGGTGTTCAGCTGGTCGGAAGCGCCGATCGGCTGGATCGAGGGGCTGCAGGGCTGGCTCGCCGACACCGCGGTCGCGCGCCTGCCCGAGAGTTTCCTGCGCGACCTGCTGGTCGAAGGCATCATCAACGGCGTCGGATCGGTGGTGGTGTTCCTGCCGCAGATCCTGATCCTGTTCCTGTTCATCCTGGTGCTGGAGGCGTCGGGCTACATGGTCCGCGCCGCGTTCCTGATGGACCGGCTGATGGCGAGCGTCGGGCTGTCCGGGCGCGCGTTCATCCCGCTGCTCTCGTCCTTCGCCTGCGCGATCCCCGGCATCATGGCGACGCGTGCGATCGACGATCCCAAGGAGCGGCTGACCACCATCCTGATCGCGCCGCTGATGACCTGTTCGGCGCGCCTGCCGGTCTATGCGCTCATCATCGCCGCGTTCATCCCCGCGCGCGACGTGGCGCCGGGCGTCGGCCTCCAGGGGCTGGTGCTGTTCGTGCTCTACCTCGCCGGCATCGTCGGCGCGGTCGCCGCCGCCTTCGTACTGCGGCGGACGCTCGCCAAGGGGCAGAGCGGCGGCTTCATGATGGAGATGCCGCGCTACCAGATGCCGTCGCTGCGCGACGTCACGCTGGGGCTGTGGCACCGCGGATACGTGTTCCTGCGCCGCGCGGGCACGACGATCATGACGGTGACGGTCGCGCTGTGGCTGCTCGCTTCCTACCCGGTCGCACCCGAGGGCGTGAAGCAGAGCGAATATTCGGCAGCCGGGCGCATCGCCTCTGGGCTGGAGGTCGTGCTGCGGCCGATCGGCTTCAACCACGAGATGTCGCTGGCGGTGATCCCGGCGATGGCGGCGCGCGAGGTCGCGGTGTCGGCGCTCCAGACCGTCTATGCGATCGACGCGCCGGACGAGGAACAGGGCGCGCAGGAACTCGGCGGGCGGCTGTCCGGCCGCTGGAGCCTGCCGACCGCGCTGGCCTTCCTCGCCTGGTTCGTGTTCGCGCCGCAGTGCCTGTCGACCATCGCGGTGACTAGGCGCGAGACCAACGGCTGGCCCGTGCCGGCGCTGATGCTGGGGTATCTGTTCGGGCTGGCCTATGTGGCGGCGGGCATCACCTACTGGAGCGCCGTCGCGCTGGGGCTGTAGGCCAGCGCGTACCGCGAGAGGGACCGTACCCCGGCGCAGGCCGGGGCCCAGTTGCGGTGCCGTTCGAACTGGGACGCTATCCGTAGCCGCCTTCCCAACTGGACCCCGGCCTGCGCCGGGGTACGCAAGGCGGGCTCAGTCCGGCAGTACCACCTCGACCCGGCGGTTCTTGGCGCGGCCGTCCGGATCGTCGCCACCGCCCGGCGTCGCGTTGGGCGCGATCGGCGCGCTCTCGCCCTTGCCCTCCACCACGAAGCGGCGGGTGCGCACGCCCACCTGCTGCCCCATCCAGTCCGCCACCGCCTGCGCGCGCGCTTCGGAGAGCGTCTGGTTGTAGGCGTCCTCCCCCTTGGCGTCGGTGTGACCCAGGATGCGGACCTCGTCCGGCGGGCTCGAGCGCAGCAGTTCGGCGACCTTGGCGAGGTTCGTCTCGGCGCCAGGCTCCAGCTCGGCCGAATCGAACGCGAACAGCGTGTCGGTCGGAAGGTCCACCACCCGGCCATAGTCGGTGGTGCGGACGGTGAGGCCGCTCACGTCGGCGGTGAGGTCGCTCACCGAACCGTGAACCGCGCCGCCCGCCGGCACCTGACCGGGTTCAGGCGCAGGCGCGGGCGCTTCTGCCGACTTTTGGGTAGGCACGGCGTCGTTGCCGGCTTGCGGCGCGGGCGAGCAGGCGGCGAGCCCCAGGCACGCCGCCAGACCGATCGGGCGGATCACCGCGTGACCGGCACGCCGTCGAACGGCGCCACCTCGGGGATGTTGATCGACACGGTCTGGCCGCCCGCGGCGGGGGCCGGCGTCTTGAACCAGACGATCGTCGGCGTGTCCCGGAGGTTCAGGTGGAGCGCGCTGCCGTTGAAGTTGAGCGGGGCGGCGAGCCACTTGTCGCTGTTGTCCTTGAGCACGCCCAGCTGCTTGGATGTCGCGTCGTCGACGACGCTGATCCGCTCGACCGGCACGAAGCTGGTGCCCTTGCCGCCCGAGAAGCTGAGCTGGATCGTCAGGATGTCGCCCGTGACCGCGACCTTGTTGAGCGCCACCTGCGATCCGTCGGGGCCGGGCTGGGTCTGGATCGCCGCGGCGGCCGGCGCTGCGGCTGCCGGGGTGGCCTCCGCTGCCGGCGCTTCGTCGCGCACCACCCCCTGATCGGTCGTGTCGGTCGCGACCGGCGCTTCGGCGGTGTCGTCCGCGGTCGGCGCGCCACAGGCAGCGAGCGGCAGCGCGAGGATCATCGCACCGGGCGTCAGAAAGCGGCGGACCAAGGCAATTCTCCCGAAGTTGTCGCTCGGGAAGGTACGTTGCCGCTGCGTAATGGTTCCAGCCCCGTGCGACGGGCCGAGCCCCGGCTCTCCCAGGATGCGGCGGTGGCGGATCCCTGTTACGCTATTCCTTCGGCTCAAGGCGGGCGCCGTCGAGCGTGCGCTCGGCGCGGTCGGCGGCGATCTTGTCGGCCTTTTTCTCGGCCTTGGTGCGGCCGAAGCGGTGGCGGTTGGCGTCGGCCTCTGCCGCCCGCTCGGCGCGGGCACGGGCCTTTCGGGCGCGGTTCAGGTTGATGATCTCGGCCATGGCGCCTAGTCTATCGCACCTGCGCCGGCCGGCATACGTCGCTCAGACCGATCGCCCCGCGCGCCCGCATTTTCGAGAGTAATGGAGACAACATGGCCGGCAGCGTCAACAAGGTCATTCTGGTCGGCAACCTGGGCCGCGATCCCGAATCGCGCAGCTTCCAGAACGGCGGCAAGGTGGTGAACCTGCGCATCGCCACGTCCGAATCGTGGAAGGACCGCAACTCGGGCGAGCGCAAGGAAAAGACCGAGTGGCATTCGGTCGCGATCTTCAACGAAGGCCTGGCCAACGTCGCCGAGCGCTACCTGCGCAAGGGCTCGAAGGTGTACATCGAAGGCCAGCTCCAGACCCGCAAGTGGCAGGACCAGAACGGCCAGGACAAATACTCGACCGAGGTGGTGCTGCAGGGCTTCAACTCGGTGCTGACGATGCTCGACGGTCCGGGCGGCAGCCAGGGTGGCGGCGGCAACCGCGGCGGCGGTGACGATTTCGGCGGTGGCGACGATTTCGGCGGCGGCTCGGGCGGTCGCGGCGGCAGCTTCAACAGCGGCGGCGGGCGCAGCGGCGGCGGTAGCCGTTCGGGCGGCGGCGGTAGCAGCAGCGGCGGCGGGTTCGGCGGCGGCTTCTCCGACGATCTGGACGACGACGTGCCGTTCTGATCGCCGGGTTCGATGCGAACGGGGAAGGGGGCCGCGCGCCCCCTTTTTCGTCTCTGCGATCCTCAGCAAGAACCGGATCCCTGCGCAGGCAGGGATCCAGGGCCAAGCAGAACAACGGTCCTTAGAGCTTAGAAACCCTGGGCTCCTGCCTTCGCAGGAGCACGCCGCAGAGGGGTGCCGGCTTACCGCCGCAGCAGGAACACCGCGTGTTCGGCGCGGAAGTTGGCGGCGGCGGCGCTGGTGCGGCGGTCGCCCTTCAGGAACCAGGCGTCTTCCACGGTGATGCCGCGTTCGCGCACCAAGGCGCGGAAGTCGTCGATGGTGACGTGGTGGATGTTGGGCGTGTCGTACCAGGGCACCGGCAGCAGCCGCGTGACCGGCATCCGCCCGCCCCACAGCAGCGACGCGCGCACGCGCCAGTGGGCGAAGTTCGGAAAGGACACGAACGCACGCCGGCCGATGCGCAGCAGATGGTCGAGCACGAGGTGCGGGCGCATCGTCGTCTGCAGCGTCTGGCTGAGGATCGCATAGTCGAAGCTGGCGTCGGGATAGCCGGCAAGATCGGTGTCGGCGTCACCCTGCACCACCGACAGCCCGCGCGCGACCGCGGCGGCAACGTTGCGGGGGTCGATCTCCAGCCCGCGCGCGTCGACGTTGCGCGTGTCGCGCAGCGCCGCCATCAGCGCGCCGTCGCCGCAGCCGACGTCGAGCACGCGCGCGCCCTCCGCGACGTTTGCGGCGATCACGGCGAGGTCGGGACGCAGCGCGCTCATGCCCGCCCCCAGGTGAGGAAGCCGCGCACCACCCGGTCGAGCTCGGGCGAATCGAGCAGGAAGGCGTCGTGGCCGAACGGGCTGGAGAGCTCGACGAAGCTCGCGCGGGCACCGGCAGCATTGAGCGCCTGCACCATCACCCGCGATTCGGCGGTGGGATAGAGCCAGTCGGTGTCGAAGCTGACGATGCAGAAGCGCGTCGCGGTGTCGCGGAATGCGTTGGCGAGCATGCCGCCATGCTCTTCCGCGAGGTCGAAATAGTCGAGCGCGCGGGTGATATAGAGATAGGAGTTGGCGTCGAACCGGTCGGTGAACGCGAGGCCCTGGTGGCGCAGATAGCTTTCGACCTGGAAGTCGGCGTCGAAGCCGAAGGTCTTGGCGCCGGCCTGCCCGTCGGGGCGTGCCTGGAGGCGTCGGCCGAACTTCGCGGTGAGTCCCGCTTCCGACAGATAGGTGATGTGCGCGGCCATGCGCGCGACCGCGAGGCCGGCGGCGGGCGGGTCGCCGCTCTCGTAATAGGCGCCCTGTCGCCATTTGGGATCGGCCATGATCGCCTGGCGACCGACCTCGTGGAAGGCGATGTTCTGCGCGGAATGGCGCGCGGTGGCGGCGATCACCACCGCCGCCTCGACGCGATCGGGAAAGGTCGCGGCCCAGGACAGCGCCTGCATCCCACCCATCGACCCGCCGACGACGGCGGCGAGCCGGTCGATGTTGAGATGGTCGAGCAGCAGCGCCTGCGCGCGTACCATGTCGCGGATGGTGATGACCGGGAAGGCCATGCCCCATTGCTGGCCGGTCGCGGGGTCGATCGAGGCGGGGCCGGACGACCCCATGCAGCTGCCGAGCACGTTGGAGCAGATCACGAACCAGCGGTCGGTGTCGATCGGCTTGCCGGGACCGACCATACGCGTCCACCAGCCGGGCTTTCCGGTGACGGGATGGTCGGAGGCGAGATACTGGTCGCCGGTCAGTGCGTGGCAGACGAGCACCGCATTGTCGGCCGCCGGCGACAGCGTGCCATAGGTCTCGTAGCCGATCTCGACCGCAGGCAGCGACGCGCCGCCGTCGAGCGGCAGCGGGCCGGCGAGCCGCGCCCGGCGGCGCAGACCGAAGCGTTCGTCTGCCATGCTAGCGCTGTCGGCTCACCGGCCGCTCAGTGCGTCCAGCATCGGGCGGATGCCCGAGAGGTTGTAGTCCGCGCCCGCCGCCTTTTCGACCAGCTCGGCAGGGTCGCCACCGGCCTTGGCCTCGGCCAGCGCCCACAGGTTGCACGAGCGCGTCCCCGTGCGGCAATAGGCGAGCACCGGACCGTCGGCCGCATCGAGCGCTGCGCGCATCGCGTCGAGCTGGCCGTGGCCGAAGCCCGCATGGGTCACCGGGATCGCGGTATAGGCGAGGCCGGCGGCTTCGGCCGCAGCCTGGATCTCGGCGCCCGACGGCTGGCCCGGCTCCTCGTCATCGGGGCGGTTGTTGATCACCGCCTTGAAGCCGGCGGCGGCGATGTCCGGCATCTGCTCGGGCGTGATCTGGGGGGCGACGGAGACCTTGCTGTCGATGGTGCGGATCATGCTGCCTCGCGGATGACCTGGAGAAAGGCGTCGCCATACGCCTCCAGCTTGCGCGCGCCAACGCCGGTGATGCGGCCGAGCGCGTCGCGGCTCGACGGGCGCATCGTCGCCATGTCGCGCAGCACGGAGTCGTGGAAGATGACGTAGGGCGGCACCGATGCCTCCTCGGCCAGTTCGCGGCGGCGGCGGCGCAGCGCCTCGAACAGCGGGTTGCCGATCGGGTTGGGGGTGGCGCCGGCCGTACCGCGGCGGCGGCGTTCGCGCTTGGGCGGCAGGACGAGCTTGAGGTCCGCCTCGCCCTTCAGCAGCCCGCGCGCGCCGGGGCCGAACTCCAGCCCGCCGTGCGGATTGGCGCGCACCGCATCGCGCAGCAGCAGCGCGCGGGCGACGGGTTTCAGGAGATGCGCCTCCTCCGCCTCGACGATGCCCCAGACCGACAGCGCCTCATGCCCGTTGGTCATGCTGCGCTCGGTCGACTGGCCCTGGAGTACCTGCTCGATATAGCCGACGCCGAACATCTGGCCGGTGCGGAACACGGCGGAGAGGAACTTCTGCGCCGTCTCGGTCGCGTCGACAGCGGCGGGCGGGTTGAGGCAGTTGTCGCAGTTGCCGCACGTCTGTGGTGGCGTTTCGCCGAAATGGGCAAGCAGGATCGCGCGGCGGCAGCCGGCGGTCTCGACCAGCGCACCCAGCGCATTGAGGCGCGCACGCTCGCCCGGCTGGCGCTCGGGCTCGACCTCGCCGATGCGCTGGCGGGCGCGGGCGAAGTCGTCCGCGCCCCAGAACAGGTGCGCCACCGCCGGGTCGCCGTCGCGCCCGGCGCGCCCGGTTTCCTGGTAATAGCCCTCGATCGACTTGGGCAGGCCGGCGTGGGCGACGAAGCGGACGTCGGGCTTGTCGATGCCCATGCCGAAGGCGACGGTGGCGACCATCACCATGTCCTCGCTCGCGACGAAATCGGCCTGGTTGCGCTGGCGAACGGCGGGGTCGAGCCCGGCGTGATAGGCGCGGACCTCGCGCTTGGGGGTCGAAAGCGCGGCGGCCAGCCGCTCGGTCGCGGCGCGGGTCGGGGCATAGACGATGCCGGGGCCGGGATGCTCGGCGAGGATGTCGGCGATCTGGCGCGTGGTGTTGTCGCGCGGGGTGATCGCGTAGCGGATGTTCGGCCGGTCGAAGCCGGCGACGATCATCCCCTCTTCGGGAATGCCCAGCTGCTCGAGGATGTCGGCGCGAGTATGCGCGTCGGCGGTGGCGGTGAGCGCCAGCCGCGGCACCTCCGGGAACTGGTCGAACAGCGGGCGCAGCAGGCGATAGTCGGGGCGGAAATCGTGGCCCCATTCGCTGACGCAATGCGCCTCGTCGATCGCGAACAGGCTCAACGGCGCCTGGCCGAGCAGGTCGCGGAAATAGCTGCCCGATGCGCGTTCGGGCGCGACGTACAACAGGTCGAGCTCGCCGGCGCGGAAGCGGGCGATCGTCTCCTGGCGGTTCTCGTCCACCGAGGTCAGCGTCGCGGCGCGGATGCCGACGGCGGTGGCGGCGCGCAGCTGGTCGTGCATCAGCGCGATCAGCGGCGAGATGACGACGCAGGTGCCGTCGAGCACCACCGAGGGGAGCTGATAGGTCAGCGACTTGCCGGCACCGGTGGGCATCACAGCAAGCGTGCGCTGGCCGGCCAGCACCCGCTCCACCACCTGCCCCTGGACGCCGCGGAAACCGGGAAAGCCGAAGGTCGACTGGAGAACGGACACGGGATCGGCGGGCATGGCGCCGCTCTAGCGGGCGCGGTCGGGCCGTGTCGAGCGTGGGGTGCCTCCCGGATCCGCCCCGGCCTGTCGAGACGGTTGCGGAACCCGGTCTCGTTCTCGTGCTGCGGACGACGGTCCTTATCCTACGCGCGGCGATGGAGTCGCAAGCGGAGCGGCAATGGATCCTGACCTTCGTCAGGATGACGCTGGGGGTGTTGCGCGCCTGTCGTAAAGGTCGCGCCTGACCCGGGGTTCGAAGACGTAGCGGAAGCCTCTTGAGGATGGCCCTGCCAAGCACGCAGTCGAACGACCCGACCGCACCGGCGAGCCCAACTATCGATCCGTCGAGTATTTACGCTTTTTCGGCTGGCGCGCGTTTTCGGCTGGCGCGCGGCATTTCCGGCGCTAGTCTGTTGGGAAACGGGGGGATTTGTCATGAAGCGTTCGCGATTGGGTGCAGCATGGAGCGCGCTCGCCTTGCTGTCGGCATGCGGCGGCGGCGGCGAGGGCAGTCTCAGCTCGGGCGGCGTCGTCACGCCGACTCCCACGCCCACCCCGACCCCCACGCCTACGCCCACCCAGACGGCGGGCTGTTCGCTGCGCGAGCGGCAGGACTGGGCCGCGGCGCAGCTCAACGAATGGTATCTCTTCCCCGAAACGCTGCCGACGTGGTTCGATCCGACGCCTTACGGCAGCGTCGAGGACTATGTCGACGCGCTGACCGCGACCGCGCGCGCGCAGGGGCGCGACCGCTATTTCACCTACCTCACCTCGATCGAGGAGGAGGAGGCCTATTACAACGCCGGGTCGAGCGCGGGCTACGGCTTCCGCCTGGGGCTGACGAGCGACGGCGCGCTGTACGTGACGGAGGCGTTCGAGGGCGGGCCGGCGCTGGCGGCGGGGATCGACCGCGGCACCCAGATCGTCGCGCTGGGCACCAGCAGCGGCACCCTCCAGACGGTGGCCAGCCTGTTGGCGTCGGGCGACACCGATGCGCTCAACGCCGCGCTGGGCGACAGCGCGGCCGGCACGCGGCGGGTGATGCAGATCCGCGACGCGAGCGGCACGCGCAACGTCACCGTGACGATGGCGGACTTCGCGCTGCAGCCGGTGTCGTCGCGCTACGGCGCCAAGATCATCGAGGATAACGGCCGCCGCGTCGGCTATCTCAACCTGCGCACCTTCATCAACACCGCCGACCCGCAGCTGCGCACCGCCTTCGCCAACTTCCGCCAGCAGGGGGTGACCGACTTCGTGGTCGACCTGCGCTACAACGGCGGCGGGCTGATCAGCATCGCCCAGCTGATGGGCGACCTGATGGGCGCCAATCGCGCCCCCAGCGAGGTGTTCACCAAGATCAGCTTCCGCCCGTCCAAGGCCGAGAACAACGAGATCGGCTATTTCGACCCGCAGCCGCAGTCGGTGGCGCCCACCCGCGTCGCCTTCATCGGCACCGGCGGCACCGCCTCGGCCAGCGAGATGGTGATCAACGGCTTCGTGCCGTACCTGCGCAGCAACATGGCGCTGGTCGGCAGCAACACCTACGGCAAGCCGGTCGGCCAGATCGCGCTCGACAAGCCGGCGTGCGACGACCGGCTGCGCGTGATCGCGCTGGCGGTGCAGAATGCCGCGGGCAACGCCGACTATTACAACGGGCTGGCGAGCACCGTGCCCAACAGCTGCCAGGCGTACGACGACATCAGCTATCCGCTGGGCGATCCGCGCGAGTCCTCGACGCGTCAGGCGCTCGACTTCCTGGCCGGGCGCAGCTGCACCCCAATCACCGGTACCGCCCGCAGTGCGAACGCGCGGACGACGCGCGCGCTGCGCGCGCTCGGCAGCGAACGCCAGCTGCTGACCCCCGCCAAGCCGACGCCGGCGCAGCGCGAGGTGCCCGGGCTGTTCTGACCCTCCGGCGGCGCCGGCCCGCTTCCCGACCCCGCCCTCCGACAGCGAGGTCAGGGAAGGCGCGGGTCGGGGTGCGCTCCGAAGGCGCAGCGGGTCAGGCGCGCTGCAGTTCCGCGGCGCGGTTGACGCGGGCTTCGGCCAGGTCGGAGAGCTTGGCGTCGGTCGCCTTCTCCTCGTCCAGCGTCTCGCCGAGGATGCGCGCGCAGTCGGTGCGGCCGAGCTCGCGCGCCCAGGCGATCAGCGTGCCGTATTGCGCGATCTCGTAATGCTCGACCATCTGCGCGCCGAAGGCGAGCGCGGCGTCGAGCACCTGCTTGTCGTCGATGTCGGAGGCAGTGCCGTTGGCCGCCTTGAGGATGCCGTCGATCGCGGGGCAGGTCGTCTCGTCGGCGGTGGTGCCGTGCATCTCGAACACCTGCTCCAGCCGGCGGCGCTGGTTCTCGGTCTCGCGCAGATGCTGCTCGAACCCGGCCTTGAGCTCGAGGTTGGTGGCCATGTCGATCATCTTGGGCAGCGTTTCGACGATCTGCCGCTCGGCATAATAGATCGTCTTGAGGCCGTGGACGAACAGGTCGTCGAGCGTGTGGGTGTCGGCTCCGAAGAGGCTCATGACGTGCTCCTGCGTATTCGGGGCGCCCGGGGGGGGCCGGACGTGCAGGGGAAACGCCCGGCCCGCGACCGAGGTGCCGCCCGAAACCCGCGTTATTTCATTCACATAGGTTGCATGCGGCCGCGGAAGGTTAGGCGAAGGTTAGGCCAAGACGCGGCTATTCCTCCGCCTCACGCTGGCGCCGCAACTGGCGATGGGCGCGCGCCGCCGCGCCATCCTCCTCGACCTGCGGCGCGACGAAATGCTGGCGGTTGAACTCGGGATAGCAGTGGTAGAGGTCGGCCATCGCCCCGGCCGTGTCGATCGCATCGGCGAGCCGATCGGGCGCCATCAGCCGGTGCGGCTCGGCCGGAGCAATCGGGGCGAGCGCCGCCATCGCGCCGGCGAAATCGGCGGCGGCGGGCGCGGCGGGTGCGGTGGCCTGGGCGGGCGGCGCATCGGCACGCTCGACCCGGCCGAAGCGTTCGGGGCGATAGGCGCGCAGCAGGAACATCAGCAGCCGGTCGTTGTACTGGCGCCGCGCGCCGATGCGGGCGCCGTCGCGATCGAACACCGGCACGTCGACGCCCTCGATTGCCCGCGAGAAGGCGACGGCGGCGAGATGATCGGCAGCGGCATCGAGCGCCGCGTCCCAGGCGCGCGCGAAGCTCTCCGCGCCGGGCGCGCGGCGCAGGCGATAGGCGCTCTGCACCGACATATCGACCGCGCGGCACGCGTCGGTGACGAGGCCGGTGTCGGCGAGCGCCTCGACGAAGCGGCGCTGGACGTCGGGCGACCAGCCGTCCGCGCGGGGCCGGCGCAGCACCGGACGCCATTCGAAATCGGCGGGATCGAAGCCGTGGGCGTCGAGCGCGGCCGGGGGCGTGGCCGGCGGCTGGGCCGGCGCTTGGGTGGGGAGGGCATCGCGGGCCGAAGGGTTGGCGGGTGTGGCGGGCGGGTTGGCGGAGTCGCGCATCGGCGAAGATACGCCACAATGCGTGCGTGTAGGACAGAGGGGTTAGCGGACCTGGCGGAACTGCAGGCTGCCGGCGGGCAGCGGCTGGCAGCGCTCGGCGGCGGGAACGACGGGGTCGAGCCAGCGGGCGCAGCGATCGAGCGGGAGCACCACGACCTGACGGTGATGATAGGGGGCGACATCCGGGCCGGGCGGGCAGGGGAGCATCGACCACGCCTCCCCCACTTGAGCATCGCTGCGCCAGATGCCGGCGATGCAGAACCAGGGGTGGTCGCGCAGGGAAAAGGCCCATCTCGACTTAGGCGCGCGCTCGGGCTTTGGCTCGCCGGGCGGGGGTGCGGGCGGATTGGTGCATTCGAAGAAGCCGTCGACCGGGATCAGGCAGCGGCTGGCATGCGCGATTCGCCGCCCGTCCGGGCGGACGTTGGTGACCGGCCGGCCGCCGGGGCCGGGCCAGCTCCAGCGGCGGGTGACCATCTCCGCCTCGTGCGGCGCATCGGCGGCGGGGCGAAGGATTTCGACGCGATCGGTGATCCGGAATCCGTCGAGCGGCGCGAAGTTGGGAATCCCCTCCGGAAAGCGCAGCGGGATGCGCAACTGGTGCCAGTCGTCGCGGAGCTGCCCGATCTGGGTGCGGCGATAGGCTTCGTTGCACATGGGGGTTGGGTAGCGCGGTTGAGTGGGGTGGCGAGGGGGCCGAGCAACAGTCGAGGACACCTCTCCAACAGTCAAACGTTTCACGGAACACTACTGATAAGGCGTTATTGTTGACGAGTTACGATTGTCCACCGACACCATCTGTGGGTCAGAAGTATCTCCGAAATCCATTCTTTGTGCGCGTGAAAAACCCTCCTCGAGCCCCAATCTCAACATGACGATAGGGTGTGGAGGAGTAGATGGCATCCCGTTCGTGGAATGGTAGCGGCCGTTCCGCTGGAGGGGAGTCGCTCAAGTGGCGTTCTTCAATCCAAACGATCTTGGAGAAGACACGAGTCTTTACCCATCCATTGCTAGACTCGATGACGACAATGGCGCTGCCATATGCTGACGTGACGCGAACGGCGCTGCTTAGGTCGGGGCTATAGTGTCCATGCGCCTCATCCGAGGTCACATATAGCATCTTCTCATGGCGCCCAGTATCGCTCGAGGCAAGTTTTTCGCATTGGTCAATCAGGATGTCGGTGCGGACTTCTGGTGCGGCTGATCCCAGAAGTAAGTCGTCGCTACTCATCGTTATTCCAAGTCGCGGCCAGTGAATTTGGTAACCGTCTGTGGAACATCGCCAGTCCATGCGATCGCCTTCCACAGCGGTACTCAGCTTGGGATACCAAGAAAGAGGCACGCTTATCGTACGCCCATCGAAAAGCTCAGCGATTAGGCTTTTGCTTGTGCAGCGCACATCCGTCACGCGCTGATCCGAGAATCGGCCTGCTTCTTTCATACTGCACCCATTCGGATCAGAACTATACCTTGGTGGAGCATCATACCGGATGCACCCGCCGCGGCTCCAGCGCTGCAAGGATCCTCCGCTATTCCCTAGAAGAACTAGTCATGCGGTAGTGTGCGCCGACACCCCATTGAGCAATCCTTCGGTGCTCAGATCCTCGTTCAAAGAGGGCCAGTGAATGCCATAGCCACCAGCGCAGGCTTCCCAGATGGCGCGCTGCTCCGGGGCGGCGTGGAGCAGGCGGGGGTACCAGGCGAGCGGCACCGAAATGGTGCGGCCGTCGATCAGGTCGACCGTGAGGGTGGAGTCGTCGCAGCGCACGTCCTGGACGCGCTCGTCCGTGATCCTAGCGGAAATGTTCATGCCATGCCTCCAGCAGCGCCGTTCGATGGTCTGCCACCAAGCGCAATATGGCATTGATCTCCGGCGGCCGGAACCCACGGTTGCGTGCCAACTCGACCGGTTCCAGCCAAGCCTTCAGGGATGCACCGCCGCGGTCGACATGGACATGCGGCGGCTCGTTGGGTTCGTGGCTGAAGAAGTAGAAACGATAGCCTTCGAGACGCAGGACGGTCGGCATCGGAGTTCCTTTCGCGACGCCGGACCATCTATGGCACTAATCGTGATCCGGTCGTGTGCGAAATCAAGCCGATTCCGATGGGGCCCTTTACCGCCGTCAGGTAATCGGCGGGCAGCAGTTCGTGCATGTCCCCCTCACTCAATATAAACCCCCACCACCTTCCAGCTCCCGCCTTCGCGGTCGAGCGACACGGTTTCGGTCGCGCCGTGCTTGTTGGCAAAATCGGTGCGGAAGCGGACCAGATGGTAGCCGTGCGGCGGTGCCGGAATGTCCTGGGCGCTGAGCAGTTGGCGCGACAGCATGCGGCCGAGCGGCACGCGCGCCTGTTCGGAGGCGGCTTGCCAGGCGGCGACGGTGTTGAGCGCCTGAAAGGACTGGCCGGTCGCGGCCCAGCTTTCCTGCCACTTGCCCGCATCCACCAGCGCGAGCCAGTCGGCCGCGGCGCGGGTGACGGCGCTTTCGGTCGCGGACGCGGCGGCGGCGGGCGGGGGGCTGGCGGCCTGGGTGGCGGCGGGGGGCGACTGGGTTGGGCCGGACAGGGCGAGCGTGGTGACCAGAACCAGGAACATGGCGAAACCTCCGATGGCCCAGGCCGCGTTCGGGGGTGAAGGCGGTTCGGGGGTGGGCCGATGCCCGTGCTGCGCGATCGGCGGGGGCGGGGCATCCCCGAACGGCCTGTCCCCTAGGCTTTGGGGGGCGGCTTCGCGCTGGCGGAGCAGGCGCGCGGCCTCCTTGCTGGTGGAGACGGAGAGCTTGCGCCGCGCCTCGCGCAGCCGCTCGTTGATGGTGTGCACCGACAGGCCCAGGTGGCGCGCCATCGACTTGGCGTCATGCCCCTCCAGCAGCAGGCGAAGCGTCTGCTTCTCCTTCTCGGTCAGCGCCTGAAGCCCGTCCACCATCGCCGCCATTCGCTGTCCCTTCGAGGGCGCAGGCTAGGGCGCGGGCGGGGTGCGGGTCACCCCGAAATCTTTGTACCTGGGGGCGGGAGGCTGCTCCGGGGGTGCCGTGAAACGCTTGCGAACCCTCCCGTGCTCCCGCGCAGGCGGGAGCCCAGGGTTGCGTGCGTCAACCGGCGTTGCTCTGCTGGACTCTGGATCCCCGCCTGCGCGGGGATACGGGAGCGGGGAGACGACGCGCTTGCTTCGGCGGTCGGTGGCAGGCGCCGGGATCGGCCCGCCGCAGCATGTCGGTTCGCTGCGGCGGGGCCGGATCACTCGGCGGCGGGCAGGTACACCTCGCTGCCCTTTTCGCGGAAGCGCTCGCTCATTTCCGCCATGCCGGCCTCGGCATCCTCGGCGGCGACGAAGCTCTCGACCGGCGCGTTCTGCTTGGCGGCAAATTCCCGAACCTCCTGCGTGATCTTCATCGAGCAGAACTTGGGCCCGCACATCGAGCAGAAATGCGCGGTCTTGGCGCCTTCGGCCGGTAGCGTCTGGTCGTGGTACGATTCCGCCGTATCGGGATCGAGGCTCAGGTTGAACTGGTCGCGCCAGCGGAACTCGAAGCGGGCGCGGCTGAGCGCGTCGTCGCGCAGCTTGGCGGCGGGGTGCCCCTTGGCGAGATCGGCGGCGTGGGCGGCGAGCTTGTAGGTGACGACGCCGACCTTCACGTCGTCGCGGTCGGGCAGGCCCAGATGCTCCTTCGGCGTCACGTAGCAGAGCATCGCCGTGCCGTACCAACCGATCATCGCCGCGCCGATGCCACTCGTGATGTGGTCGTATCCCGGCGCGATGTCGGTGGTGAGCGGCCCGAGCGTGTAGAAGGGCGCCTCGCCGCACGCCTCGAGCTGCTTGTCCATGTTCTCCTTGATCTTGTGCATCGGCACGTGGCCGGGGCCCTCGATCATCACCTGGACGTCCTGCTCCCAGGCGCGCTTGGTGAGCTCGCCCAGCGTATAGAGTTCGGAGAACTGCGCCTCGTCGTTGGCGTCGGCGATCGAGCCGGGGCGCAGGCCATCGCCGAGCGAATAGGCGATGTCGTAGGCCTTCATGATCTCGGTGATCTCGTCGAAGCGCTCGTAGAGGAAGCTCTCCTTGTGGTGCGCGAGGCACCATTTCGCCATGATCGAGCCGCCGCGGCTGACGATGCCGGTGACGCGCTTGGCGGTCATCGGGATGTAGGGCAGGCGGACGCCGGCGTGAATGGTGAAATAGTCGACGCCCTGCTCGGCCTGCTCGATCAACGTGTCGCGGAAGATCTCCCAAGTCAGCTCCTCGGCGATGCCGCCGACCTTTTCGAGCGCCTGGTAGATCGGCACGGTGCCGATCGGCACGGGCGAGTTGCGCAGGATCCACTCGCGCGTGTCGTGGATGTTGCGGCCGGTCGACAGGTCCATCACCGTGTCGGCGCCCCAGCGGATCGACCAGACGAGCTTGTCGACCTCTGCCGCGACATTGGAGGCGACGGCGGAATTGCCGATGTTGGCGTTGATCTTGACCAGGAAGTTGCGGCCGATCGCCATCGGCTCGGATTCGGGGTGGTTGACGTTGTTGGGGATGATCGCGCGGCCGCGGGCGACCTCGTCGCGGACGAACTCGGGCGTGACGAAATCGGGGATGGCGGCGCCCCAGCTGTTGCCGTCGCGGGTCGCGGCCTCGTGCATCGCGGCGCGGCCGAGGTTCTCGCGCGCGGCGACATATTCCATCTCGGGTGTGACGATGCCGCGGCGGGCATAGTGCATCTGGCTGACGTTCGCGCCGGGCTTGGCGCGCAGCGGGCGCTGGATCAGGCGCGGGAAGCGCGGCACGCCGCCCGACCGATCGGGGCCGAGCTGGCCGTTGTCCTCGGGCCGGATCTCGCGCGCATCATAGGCCTCGACGTCGCCGCGGCCCTCGATCCAGGCGCGACGCAGCTGAGGAAGGCCCGCCATGATGTCGATCGTCGCCGCCGGGTCGGTGTAGGGGCCGGAGGTATCGTAGACGCGCAAGGGGGGCTCGCCCGAGCTGGGATCGAGGTCGATCTCGCGCATCGCGACGCGGACGGCAGGGTTGCCGGGGGCGGGGACGTGCACCTTGCGCGAGCCGCGGATGGGGCCGGTGGTCACGCCGATGGGATTCGCTTCGATGTCTGCCATGTTCCACTCCACATGGAGGAAACGCGCCCTGGCGGACCGCTCCCTCCCTACGCCGGTGTCAGCCGGATCAGGTTCAGCGGGTCGCGGGCTCCTGCCCACCTCTCAACCGCGGCATAGCGGTCCCCCGGGGATGGCCGGGTTGTACGCGCGAACCGCCGCGGCGCCAAGCGGAACTGCGCCGGGGCGGGCGATTGCGGGGCGTGGCGCGGGCTCGCACGAAAACGGCTGGCGTCGGCGCCAAGCCTTTGCTAGGCGCGTCCACCGGCCGGCACCCGTAGCTCAGCTGGATAGAGCGCTGCCCTCCGAAGGCAGAGGCCAGGGGTTCGAATCCCTTCGGGTGCGCCATTTCCCTTCCTGATCGCCCATCACCGTCACAGCGGGCTCAGTTCGAACGTCAGCACGTCCTGGTAGCTGCCGCCCATTCTTCCGCTCACGTCGCCGATGACGATGTCCAGGGGGAGCGATGCCCCTGCCAGCGTGTGCGGTGCTTCGATCCGCCGTTCCGATCGCGCGGAGAGGTCGACCGGCAGATCGGCGATGGCGATGGCGTAGGGAATGCCGGGCGCGTCGGGCACCGGTTCGTCGACCTTCGGGAGGAGAAGGCCGCGATGCTCCGATTCGACGGTCAGTCGCGAGAAGGGGACGTTGGAGCGGACCTGCAGGAACACGCGCCGGGCGAGGCCTTGGCTCAGGATGCCCAGGTCGACCGAACTGATCGTGAGTCCTTCGCCGAACGCTCCCGCCGCTCCCGCGATGTTCATCTGCGACCGGGGGGGCGTGTCGAGCGCGAGCACCAGCGGGACGGCCGATCCGATCGGGACGGCGGCGCCGGGCTCGCGGAGCTCCAGGTTGAGGCTTTTCTGGTGACGGCCCGCAGCGGGGACGCCATCGCCGACGATGACGGCGCTCAGCTGGAGCGGCAGGTCGCCTTTGGCGGGAAGCGCCACCGTCCACACGCCCGGCGTCACCGTCGGCGTGAGCGCGGTCCCCTGGCCGGGGCGCAGCTCGACGATCACCGGCGCGTCGGACAGGCCGACGGTCGCGAGCGTCTGCCGGTTCTCGTCCACGATCGCCACGTCGATGGTGCAGCTTTCCTCGGCGGTATTGGAGACGGTGAAGCCGATGTTCGCCGGGACGCGGGTCGAGACGAACGGGTCGTAGGGAATCAGCGTTTCCGGCGGCGGCGCCGTGATGCGCGGCGAACACGCCCAGCTGCCGGGGGCCGCAGCCAACAGCCCCAGCGTCGCGGCTGCCTCAATCCAGCAGCGCCTCGATCCTGCCCACATCGATCATTCCTTCCTGATCCTCGCGAAGCGCGAACTCGCCGACCGGGCGCCCGCCGATCACGATCCGGTAGCGGCCGGGCGCAAGGCCGTCGGCGACGAAGCGCCCGGCCTTGTTGGTGAAGAAGGGGCGGGACAGCGCCGGGCCGTCGCCGATGCGCTCGACGGTGCCGCCGGCCAGGCCCACCGGCCCCTTCGCGGATGCCAGCACGCCGACCGCCATGCGCGACGCGTCGCTGCCGACCTCGACATGATAGCCGGCGCCCAGGCCGGGGAAGAGGCTGACCGCGCCGGCGCCGATGTCGTAGCCGACCGGAAGCGGATCGATCAGCGTCTCGAACCGCTGGACGCCATAGGCGCGGTCGATCGGCACCAGCGCCGGGCCGAGCACGCCGCTCCTGGCGACCACGCGCTCGCCGGAGGTGACGTCGAGCGCCGACTTGCGCAGCGTCGGATGCCGCGACGCGATCACGAAGCCTTCGGGTGCGGGACGGCCGACGGCGATCTGGCCCCCCGCATAGCCGAGGAAGCTGTTGAGCGCCCAGCTGGACTGCGCGAAGCTCGCCCCTTGCGCGGTGCGGGCGACCGACCGATCGTGCCGGACGATCGCGTCGAACCGGTTGTTCACATAGTTGAGCCGGCCGGACAGCCCGCGCGCATTGCGATCCTCGCCCAGGCGGAGCGCGCCGTTGACGTCGTCCAGCTCGCCGCTCGGCGACCGCGACAACTCGATCTCCTTCAACTCCTGCTGGCTGTCGTAGCGGGCGTTGCCGTAATAGCGGTTGCCGAACCGGATCGAGGCGCCTGCGCTCAGCCGCCACGAGCGCCCGCGGTCGTCGTCGATCTTCGACGCGCCCATCGTCAGGCCGAGCGGGCCGAAGCTGCGCCCGAGCGACACGTCGATCCGCTCGGTGTCGGCGAAGGTGCCGCGGCCGCGCGCATAGGCATAGCCCAGCCCCAGGCTGATCCCCACCGGCGCGCGCCAGTTCGCCTGCGCCGCCACCTGCCACCGCTGCGGATTGCGCGGATTGGGCAGGAAGGCGTCCTGAAAATCGCGGGTGCGGTGCAGGCCGGTCATCACCAGCCGCAGGTCGTTGGCGGCGAGCAGCGAGAACTCGCCGCGATAGTCGACCGACAGCGCGAGCCCGGTGCGTCCGTCGTCGTTGCGCCGGCTGATCGCCTCCTCGACCTGAACCAAACCGAGGCGGGTTCCCCAGACCGCGACCGCGCCGGCCTGGCCCGCGAACCGCGTCGCCTGCGCATGGCCGCCGAGCGTGAGGTTGCTGGCGGCGCCGTGGAGGAAGAAGCCCGTCGCGACCGGGCCGCCGCCGTAGCTGAGCTGCCGTCCCGCCTCGCGCAGGCCCGCCGCGAAGCCGAACTCGGTGATGCCGGGGTTCAAGAGGGCGGTGTCGCTGAAGATGTCGAACGAGGCGATCTCGCGCCGGCCGGCGATGTCTTCGACTTCCAGACGCACCGCATTGGTACCGGAGGCGAAGGGAAAATCCGAAATGTCGTAGCGTCCCGGCTGGAGCAGCAGGGTCCGCGAGCGGACATCGTTGATGAACACCTCGACGGTCGCCTCGCGGTCGAGCGTGAAGGTCTGGCGGCCGACCGGCCGGATGTTTTGAAAGGGTCGGATCGTCGAATAGGCGCGTTCGACGCCCACCCCCAGCATTCGCCCCGACCCTTGGACGCCGAACGACAGCGGGGTGAACTCGCCGGCCGAGACGCGCAGCGCGGAACCGTAGAAGTCCTTGATCAGCCGGAACTCGCGGCGCTGCCACGCGGTCGATCCGGCGCTGCCGTCGTAATCGACGCCGCCGGTCGCGGTCACGCCGTCGAACCCGCCGACGTTGACGAATCCGTTGATCGCGCCGCGCACCGGATCGAAGCCGCCGCCGTCGTGCGCATAGCGCTGGCCGAGCGTCAGGTTGAGCCCGACGGAGAGATCCTCTTGTGGCGGGAACGCCGCCGGGTCGGGCGGCGGTTCGGGTTCGCTGATCGAGATGCGCGACTCCGCCACGCTGGAGACCGGGACGTTCGCGCGCAGCGTCAGCGCGCCGGTATCGAAGCCGAGCTGGAAGCCTTCGAAGCTGAGGTCCGCGAACTCCACCTTCTGGCGGCCCGCCATGCGGGTTTCGATCGCCGACAGCAGCGTCTGGCTGAGCGCCGGCTTCAGAAGGCTCAGCAGCCGTGGCGCATCGACGGCGCCGGAGCCCTGCACGTCGACCTCCACCGAGATCGTGCCGACGAATTTCCCGTTGAGCTCGAGCGGCACTTCCAGGGGGCTGCGCACCGGCGGGCGGGCGGATGCCGTCGGACTGTCCTGCGCCGATGCCGGCTCGCGCGCCGGAGCCGTCGATGCGGGAGGGGGAGCGGGCGCCGAAACGGCAGTGAGTGCCGCCGGTGCGCCCGCGAGCGGTTTCGGACCGGCAAAGGACGCGGATTGGCTGTCCGGAGCGGGGGTCTGGGCGGACGCGGTACACCAAGCGGCGGCCGCGATCAGTGTCAGCGTGCCGACCGGCGCGAAGAGAAAGCCGTCGAGCTCGCTGCGCAGCATGGCGTCGTCACCGGATGGACAGCGCCACCTGGACGGGGCCGGCGAGACTGGTCGTCTCGGCCGACGGAATCCGGATGCGGCGGCTCTGCTTCGGCATCAGCGCCGAAAAGTCGCCGACGTCCAGCTTCTCGGTCGCGAGGTCGACGCTCTGCCCCGCCTGGTCGGTCACGCGCCAGGTGATGTTGTTGAGCACCGCAACCCCGTTGCCGTCGTTGCGCACCGTCATCGTCACGTCGCCGCCTTCCGCCCGGCCGACTTCGGCCACCGCGACCTGAGCCCGCGCGCTTTCCGGCGAGACGATGAGGTGGGTCAGGAAGTTGAAGCTCATCTGCACGTCGGCCGTGGCGCCGCTCTCCGATTCGCCGGTACCGAAGTTGATCGGGACCTGGCCGACCCGGACGCCGTACACGCGCGCTTCGGCAAGGCCGGGATCGCCGACGTAGCGGACCTGGACCGCCTGCTCGGCGCCCGGCTGCACCACCGTCTGGGGCGGGAAGACGAGCAGATCGGCTTCCTCCGGCGATCGGGTGGGCGTGCCGGCTTCGTCGACGGCGACGCGGAACGGCTCGAACTCGAGGGTGACCGGCACCGAACCGGTGTTGCGGATGGTGATGCGGGTGGCAGCGCCGGAGCCGGACGGCGCCATCGTCGCGAGCATCGGCTGCACCTGATAGCCTTGCGCGAAACACGGCGCCGATGCGGCGACGGTCGCGACCAGTGCGACGGCGGCCTTCCAAAGCAGATCTCGCAGCGCCATTCGTTCCTCCCCTCATGAATGAAAGGGGCCGTCCGGACGGACGGCCCCTGCCGCTTCCCAGACCGGAAGCGGACGGTCAGATCGCGGTGACCGTGAAGTCGAACACCTCGCTGTAGGTACCCGCGGGCGCGGCATTCGCCGGATAGAGCGGCGTGCCGTTGAAATCGGGTCCCTGCGGGCCGTTCTCGCCCTCGACGTTGACGTTCATCCACAGCTCGAGCGGAAGGCCGTTGGCGACCGCTTGCGAATAGCCGGCGCGGCTGCGGGTGAAGAGGCCCTGACCTTCGGTGTCGCCCGGTGCGGTGTCCGTGGTGGCGATGGCGAAGGCGGCATCCTGCGAGACGAGGCGCATCGCATAGTTGATGCGGCCGGTCGCGTTGGTCAGGTCGCCGTTCTTGGGGTTGACGATCAGCTTGGTACCGCCGGCAGAGTTGCAGGCGAGCTGCAGGTTGGCGATCTTCTGGTCGGCGGTGAAGGCGACCGTCGCCGTGCCGCTCGACACGTTGGCGAGCCGGACGTCGCAATAGCCCGCGACGGTGCCGTTGACCGTCAGCGAACTCGACTGCGCGAGCGCCGGCGACGCGAAGGCGACGACGGCGGCGACGGTCGAAAGTGCCAGTGCTTTCTTGATCATCTATCCTACTCCGATGCGCTGCTATGAGCGAGTTCAATAACCTCCGATCCCGTGTGCGATCGAAGAGGCTCGAGGAAAGACTATGTCGTCCCTGTCGAACGGCTGACCCCCTGTTCGTGCCCACCCCTTGCTATCCGATTCGGCGAGAAACTTCGTCGGTCGTAGTACCTAGGTAGAAATACATAGCGCCACGGGACCGCTATTCTGAAGACCCATGCTCTATAGACCGCGCCAGCGTCCCGCACCCGAATATCGACGGGACTTACCGCTATGCATCCCCCCCCCACAGTACGGGCGCGTACGAAGCCGCTTTTAGCGGCGGAGTGGATTCGCCGGCGGATTCCCGTCAAGCCGGTACCCAACGCACCGACGTAAGACTTGCCTGCGTGCAAGTTCGACGGGACTTCTCGGGAGACGTTGGTTCGCCCGGAATGCGACAACTTCCCGGCAGGAACCTCTGCTCGCGTAGACTCGTGGTACGACCGAACCTGAGTCACCATTCGTCGGCGTGGTGTATCCGTCTATTTTCTTGCCGAAGCCGAGAACGATGTACCCTTGTGCACGGATCGCTGGTCCCTCGTTGCCGACGGGACGCAGCATATCAGGGCATTCGGGCGACGGTGTGCGAACCTCTTTCGATTCGGACTGAAAGGCAGGGCGGTCGGAGCAGGAGCGCGACCCCTCGCTCTCGCGATTGCCGTTGTTCTTTGGCTGTGTCGAAGGGGGCGCTCGCCTTGCGCGAGCGGCCGGCTGGATGACGGCGCTCACGACCGAGAAGCGGGGCGGGGGCAACTCCAACGTGCCGGCCCTCCCGGGGATCGTGCAACGGGTTGCGGCTCCCGGAAGCCGTCCGGCCTGCGATCTCTCGCGGCGTCCGGAACAAATTTCAAAAAACTGCAACGGAATCGGTTGACGGGTGCGAACCCCTACCCTAAATGGCTCCTCACCGACGGGGCGGCCGCAACGGCCTCGCTTCGAAGGTCCTCAAACGTGAGGTTCCGGGGCGCTTCTCGAAAGAGAGGCGGTTTTCGGCGCCGGCGTTTTGTTCTTTGACATTGTTGGTTTAGATGAAGGGACATGTGGGCGGCGGCTCCGGTCGGCTACGTTTTCAAGGCGTGGTTTGGTCGGTAAAAG
>NZ_JBIUCZ010000036.1:0-34765 GCF_047975845.1 Sphingomonas mangrovi
GCCATCGCCCGCCAGCTCAACGAGCGGCCCAGAAAAACCTTGCTCTACAAGACGCCGGCTGAGACCTTCGCCCAAGCCGTTGCGACCACCGGTTGAACCCACAGTGGAAAGCGGACGAGGAGGTTCGCCTTGGCTGCATCACGGTCCCTACCCCGTTGGCGCGGCAGATCACCTCTTTTTAGGATAGAACGTTAGCGCAGGCACAGCTTTGATTCGTGAGACGACGCAAGATTTCTGCTGATCCGTTGTGCCATCGGGGAAGCGCAATCCCAAGTAGCTGAACCACGGCGGTCTTGGAATGTGATGGTAGACGAACGCACTTGGGGGAGCATTGCAGGCATCCGTTGCTGCTTTGATGTCTCCCTTACTTTCGTCAGGAACCCAGTAGTCCCCCGTTAATGGGAGGCCCCAATCAACAGTGTAACCTTCCGGCCCTATAATTACGTGTTCTGAGGCAACGAAATCTGAGCCGTTTGAAGTGGCGCAGGCTGAGAGCGTGGTGAGGATCGACAACAAGGTCGCACGATGGATCTTTAAGTTGGACTTCATGAAAGGCCTTGGCGATAGTAGTCAGTCGAACGTCAGCGGAGACTGACCTGCACCGCGAACGTCCGCACGTGGGGCGGTGGTCGCCATTCCGCTTCCCACCCATCTTCAATCGTTCGCGGAGGTGCTGTCCGCCCTGTCTCAGCAGACGCCGCAGAAAAGCTAGCTTTCGAAGCGATTGATGCTGAGCGATACCCCAGCTGTACCCGGACCGGGAATGGCGGGAAACGCTCACGTCCGGATATCAGGGGCGCAGGAATTGTCCGCCTTGGCTAGCTGGAGCACGTGACCCTACGATTCCGGCGGAGGAGAAAAGCACGTGCGAAAGGACCAGAACGGGCTGCGTTCATCGAACTTGCACGCCGGGCGTGTTGAGACCGCTAGCTTAGCGATCTCGGCAGCGTAGGCCGCTCCTGGCTGTTCGCTGCCACCACACTGAGCCCAGCTTGCAGTTCGCATCCCGGTCGCATCCGCTTCGCCAAAGCGAACGATCCAGCCGTGGCAAATCGGCGGTGGAGGGGGAGGGGGCGCATCGGTGCTTGGGGGATCCCAAACCGCCGCTTTCAACTGCCGGGGAGTCTTGCCGTGCACGGCTTGCACGTGACGCGAAAAGTGGGATCGCGACGCATAGCCCACGGCTTGAGCAGCCTGCATCACGGAGTAGCCGGACGATCCAAGGAGCGCGCCTGCCGTTGTCATGCGGACGGACAGCAACACCTCCCGGAACGATGTTCCTGCGCGGTCCAGCTGCCGGCGGAGCGTGGAAGCTCCGATGCCGAGTTCGGCTGCGATCTCACCTACCTGCCATGCGTGCCCTGGATCGGCGCAGATGATCGCTTCGACCTGTTCCCTTCGACCGACCGCAGTCAGCATTCCGGCTACAGGCATCTCCGCCAGCAGCAACAGGATCTCCAGTACGCGGTACCGCGCCAAGGTGGCGGCTACCGCTACACCTAGTCCGGTCAACGCGCTGGCGGCATGGCCATATGCCTCGACAAGCGCCGGCGTAAGGTCGACGTCGAGCCGATCGGGTATCGGGCCGGCAACCTGCACAGGGCGGAGACTACTGCGCAGCGTTTGCCGTAGCGCCTCATCGACCGTGATGCAGATCGATTCGTACCGGCCGGAAGTGGGATCGGGATTGTTGACCAGATCGAAATCCATGCCGGCCGGGATGACGAACGGAACGCCTGCCGCGAATGTCTGGGCAACGTCGCCGCGCCAGACTTCCTTCGTACCGCTCAACACTACGACGACCGCCGGATGCTCCATCCGGCTGCGGGCAATGCGTTCGCGCTCCTGGACGCAGTAGCCGAAGACGCGAACACCGCGGTCCGTGCCATGGGGGACAGTGCCGTGCACGCCAGCCGGCGCACGAAGCTTGGCGAGCCGGCTCAGCAGCAAGGCACGCAGTTCGTTCTGATCGACGGCATTGATCGGCATGGCGCGATGATCGCCCGATCGCCCGTGCCCCGCAAGAACCCCGTGAGCGTTTCTGGCGCGAATGCGAGCATAGTCGGCACATGCACCTCTCGAAGCGCGGGCATCTTCACTTCGCATATGAGGAGAACGCCATGCCTGTTTCGCTGTGGTCCCGCATTGTAGCGGGATGCATGTCTCTCGTCGTGAGCGCGGGGGTCCAGGCCGCTGCACCCGACGCCGGAGTGATGATCTGGCGTCTCGACTGTGGCCAGATCGTAATGAACGATGCCTCACCGCTGTCCGATACCGGGATCTATGACGGTGAAGCCCGTCGCTTGAGCGTAGGCTGCTACCTGATCCGGCACGGCAAGGAGTTGATGTTGTGGGATGCCGGTCTGCCCAGCTCACTGCTCGGCAAATCGGCCGATCAGCAACCGATCAGCCCCACCTTGGCGGTCGACCTTCCCACCCAGCTAGCTCGCGTCGGCATCCGTCCTGACGACATCACCCGGCTGGCGCTGAGCCACTACCACTTCGACCATGCGGGGCAGGCGGCGGCGTTCCCGAAGGCCACGCTGATGATCGGGGCGGCAGACTGGGCGGCGTTGCATTCCAAGCAGATGCCGTTCGGTGCAGATCCGGACCTCTTTGGGCCGTGGTTGAGCGGGAAGGGGAAGGTCGATCCGATCGAAGGAGACAGGGATGTGTTCGGCGACGGCTCCGTGATCATTTTGGCGGCACCGGGTCATACTCCCGGCTCCACCGCATTGCTGGTGCGTTTGCCTGAAACCGGTCCTGTGATCCTGAGTGGAGACGTTGTCCATCTGGAAGCGCAATGGTCGCTGTCGGCCGTGCCCTCCTGGAACACGGACCGCGCCTATAGCTTGGCATCGATGGACCGCTTGCAGAAGCTCGCGGCGAAGATCGGCGCGACCATCATCGTTCAGCATGATCCTGCTGACATACCCAAGCTCGCCACCTTTCCGACGGCTTCTCGGTAGAGATACCAACGAGCGGCTAACTCATGCCTGTGTAGCCATATCAAATCTCCTGATGGTCGGACCGCCGGGCGCGGGCAAGTCGCTGCTCGCCTCGTGCCTGCCCGGTATCCTGCCGCCGCTCGACTCGGCCGAGGCGCTCGAAGTGTCGATGGTCGCCTCGGTCGCCGGCACGCTGACGGGCGGGCGGATGACGCGGGCACGGCCGTATCGCGCGCCGCACCATTCGGCGTCGATGGCGGCGCTGGTCGGCGGCGGGCTGCGGGTGCGGCCGGGCGAGGTGAGCCTGGCGCATCTGGGCGTGCTGTTCCTCGACGAGTTGCCCGAGTTCCAGCGGCCGGTGCTCGATTCGCTGCGTCAGCCGCTCGAAACCGGCTGCGTCAGCGTGGCGCGCGCCAACGCCCATGTCAGCTTCCCCGCGCGCGTCCAGCTGATCGCGGCGATGAACCCCTGCCGCTGCGGCCATCTCGGCGACCCGGCGCTCGCCTGTGCGCGCGCACCGCGCTGCGCCGCCGATTATCAGGCGCGCGTTTCCGGTCCGCTGCTCGACCGTATCGACCTTCATGTCGAGATGCAGCCGGTCAGCGCCGCCGACCTGGCGCTGCCCCCCGCCGCCGAAGGTTCGGCCGAGGTCGCCGCGCGTGTCGCCGCCGCCCGAGCCCTCCAGTCGGCGCGCTACCGCGACGTCGCCGCGCGCACCAATGCCGAGGCCGATGGCGATGTGCTCGAAGCGGTCGCCACCCCCGACGCGGCCGGCGCGAAGCTGCTCGCCCAGGCGGCGGAGGCGATGCGGCTCTCGGCACGCAGCTACACCCGCGTGCTGCGCGTCGCGCGCACCATCGCCGACCTTTCCGGCGCAGAAACAATCGGCCGCGGTCATGTCGCCGAGGCGCTCAGCTACCGACGTCAGCCTCCGCGCGCCTGAACAGGTTGTGCAATGCGGTAAAGTCATGGCAGGCTCGCGCCGCCGGCAACCGAACTGGTTGCGTTGGAAAAGGGGAAAGCATGGACTGGATGCTGTTGCCGCTGAAGCGCTACGCCGACTTCTCAGGTCGGTCGCGGCGCAGGGAATATTGGATGTTCCAGCTGTTCTATGGCATTGTTATTGCAGTGCTTGTCGGGCTGGCGTTTCTGATGGGAGATCCCAACAGTCCCGCGACGTTCCCGTTGATCCTGCTGGGTTTGTTCGTGCTGGCTACCATCGTTCCCGCGATCGCCGTGCAGGTTCGTCGCTTTCACGACCAGGACAAGAGCGGATGGTTCGTCCTGATCAACTTCGTCCCCTACGTCGGCGGGATCGTTACTTTCGTGTTCATGGTTCTGCCGGGAACGCGCGGCGCAAACCGCTTCGGACCCGACCCGATCTATGGCGCGGCCGAGGTCGAGCAGGTGTTCGGCTGATCGGTTAGCGGTCGATCGAAGAACGTGCAGAGTCCGTCGGCACCGCCGGAAGGCCGGTCCGACGGACTCTGGCGTTTGCGCTGACGCTGCCGTATAGCGCCGCGACCGGCCGGAGCCTGTGCTTCCGGCCCGCACCGTGCGGGTGTGGTGAAATTGGTAGACGCGCCGGACTCAAAATCCGGTTCCGCAAGGAGTGTCGGTTCGAGTCCGACCACCCGCACCAACGATTCCTCTGACGCGCTGTACGCGGTGACTGTGTCGTCGGTTGACGGACTGACCGGCATCTTCGGACCACGACCGCCGCGCGTGCTGGCGTTATTCGGCACCAGCGCTCCGCTGCGTCGACTATAGGCCTGCAATAGATGTGTGCCACTGTGGCTGTGTTGTCACGCTCGTCACAGCTTCCGAATGCATCCTCCACAAGAAAACGAAATTAACTTTACTTAAGTCTGCAGCCGAGGAAGCTTGCCTCCAAGCGGACGGCGACAGCCAACGAGCTGCGGGAAACCGGACCTCCGCAACGAAGGAGAGGTCGTGTGTCGAGCATGCATCGTCTGTGTCTTGCGTCGTCGGTCGTTTCGCTGACGATCGGTCTTGCCCATCCCGCGACGGCCCAGACGGCGCCTTCAGGAGAGCAGGCCCCTGCGCCTGCCGCCGACTCCGGCGAGATCGTCGTGACGGGCCTTCGGCGCAGTCTCGAGAGTGCGCAGGCGCTCAAGCGCGATGCGCCGCAGATCGTCGATGCGGTCGTCGCCGAGGACATCGGCAAGCTGCCCGACAACAATGCGTCCGAGGCGCTGGCGCGCATCACCGGCGTGCAGGTCAATCGCGGCAGCGACGAGGCGGGGGGCGTGCAGGTGCGCGGCCTGCCCGACCTGACCACCACCTTCAACGGGCGCGAAGTCTTCACCGCCGAAATGCGCAACGTCGCGCTGCAGGACTTCCCCGCCGGCGCGCTCGCCGGGCTGGAGGTGTACAAGTCCACCACCGCCGACCAGATCGAGGGCGGCATCGCCGGCCTCATCAACGTCCGCTCGCGGCGGCCGTTCGACTTCGACGGTCTGGAGGTCGCCGGCGCGGTGCGCGGGACCTATGGCGACCAGGCCAAGAAATACGATCCCAACTTCAACGTGCTGGTGACCGACCGCTGGGAGACCGGTATCGGCGAGATCGGCGCGCTGGTGAACGTGTCCTACACCCAGCTCCACTATCTGACCTCGTCGCGCTACATCAACGGCAACATCGTCTCGCCGGGCGAGAACCAGCCCGTCGACGGCCCGCGCGACTTCGTGCTGCCGGAGTCGGCCGGCGTCTATTACGACCGCGGCAAGCGCTGGCGGCCGTCGGTCAACGGCTCGCTGCAGTGGCGGCCGGCGCACAACGTCGAGATCTACGTCGACGGCCTGTTCCAGGGCGCGCGTACCAACGTCGAGAACGACTTCGTCGGCCTGAACCTCGTCAGCGACAATCCGCGGCTCAGCAACATCGTTCGCAACGGCGAGGTGCCGAATACGCTCGACAGCGTGACCGTCACGCCCGACTTCGCCAACGGCCGCGGCATCGACTTCTCGCGCAGCACGCGTGCGGGGCGCACCAACACCTACCAGGGTGCGATCGGCGGAACCTGGGAGATCGACGAGCGCGCGACGCTCACCACCGACTTCGCCTATACCGACACCCGCGCCACCTATATCGACCACAATATCGACTATGCGCCCGCGACCGCACAGTCGGCCGACATCGTGTTCGACGTGGGCGGCAAGGACGGCGGGCCGCAGTTGTCGATACCCGGCTTCGACGCGCTCAACCCCGACAATTTCATCATGCGCGGCCTCTGGGATCGCCGCTCGCTCGCGAAGGGCAAGGGCATCCAGTGGCGCACCGACCTGAAGCTCCAGACCGAGCTGCCGGTGATCACGCAACTGGACGTCGGCTTCCGCTACACCGACCGCGACGCGCGGCTGCGCAGTGGCGGGCGCTATGCCACGCTGCGATCGCTGCGCATCCCATTGTCACAGCTGCCGGGAGCGGAGGACGGCGGCCCGATCCACGCCGGCTTCCGCGGCAGCGACGCGCAGCCGTTCCGCCAATGGTGGGCGCCGAGCCGCGACGCGATCTTCGGCAACATCGACGCGATCCGCGACCTCGCGCGCGAAGGCCTGGCGGGGATCGGCACCCCCGCGGCGCTGGAGGAACTGGCCCGTTACCAGTCCGACATCCCCGCCTACGTCGCCAACGAAAAATTCGACGCGATCGAGCGCTCCTATGCCGTGTACGGCCAGGTCCACTACGGCTTCGACGTCGGCACGATCCCGGTCGACGGCATCGTCGGCGCGCGCATCGTCAACACCACGACGAGCGCCACGGGCATCGGTCTGGTCGACAATGTGCTGACGCCCGCCACCTCGCGGCAGAACTATGTCGACGTCCTGCCCAGTGCCAGCTTCCGGGCGCGCCTGACCGACCAGCTCCAGCTGCGTCTGTCGGCGACCGAGACGCGCAGCCGGCCGAACTTCAACCAGCTGAGCCCCGCGCTCACCTACAGCGTCGGCGACACGACGCCGATCCGCGGCAACAGCGGCAACATCGATCTCCAGCCGGTCCAGTCGACAAACTACGACGTCTCGCTGGAATGGTATTTCTCCAACACCGGATCGCTCACCGGCGCCATCTTCCGCCGCGACGTGCAGGGGTTCATCACGAACCTCAACGTGCCGATCACGATTCCCGACGTCGGACAGGTCATCTTCAACCGGCCGGAGAACGGCGGCAAGGGCCGCTTGCAGGGCGTCGAGGTCGCGTTCCAGACCTTCTTCGACTTCCTGCCCGGCTGGCTGAGCGGCTTCGGCACCCAGCTCAACACGACCTATATCGACGCGTCGCAGGCGCTCCCCGCGGCGCTCGGCGAGGCAGGGCAGGATTCCGATATCCCCGGCGTGTCCAAGTGGAGCTACAACGCGGTCGCCATCTACGAGAAGGGGCCGGTGTCGGCACGGCTGGCGTACAACTGGCGGTCGCGCGTCACCAATTTCTTCGCGACCGACGACGATGGCCAACTGATCGGGGGCGAGTTCAACCGGCCCATCGAGCGGCTCGACTTCTCGCTGTCGGTGGACGCGCTGAAGGCGCTGACGCTCACCTTCGACGTCAGCAACATCACCGGCACCCCGTTCCGCGCGCTGCGTGCGGCGACCAACCTGCCGGACGTGAGCTACCCGCGCGACGTGCGCTACGAGAGCCGCGTCTTCGCGCTCGGCGCCCGGTTCCGCTTCTGATGCGCGGGCCGGAGCTTTCGCGCCGCAGCTTCGCGGCGGGCGCCACCCTGGCGGCACTGGTGCCCGTTCCCGCCTTCGCCGCGGCCCCGCTCACCCGGGCCGAGGCATGGCGGTCCGCGATGGAGCGGGCGTTCGCGCGGAACAACGGCACCGGGCTCTACCGCGAGCACGTGCCGGTGCAGCCGGGCGACCCGCGCTACGCCACCGAATGGCCGTTCTCGCAGGCGCATATCGCCTATCTCGATCTCGTGATGGCGGGGGCGGAGGCGGAGCGCCGCTACGGCCCCGCCTTCGCGAAGGTGCGGGAGGCGCAGCAGCGCTACTGGTCGGAGACGAGCACGACGGGCAAGCCCGGCTATCTCTCGGCCGTCACGGCGCCGCTGGGGAAGGGCGACGACCTCTATTACGACGACAACGAATGGGTCGGGCTTGCGGAGGTGCAGCATCATCTCTTCAAGCGCGACGCGCTGTCGCTGCGGCGGGCGAAGGCGGTGTTCGAGCTGATTCGATCGGGTTGGTCGACCGATCCGAAGCTGCCGTCGCCGGGCGGCGTGGCGTGGACGCAGAAGTCCGACAACGGCGATCGCAACACCGTGTCGAACATGCCGGGCGCGGAGCTCGGGCTGCGGTTGCACCAGTTCACCGGCGACCGGCGCTACCTGGACGATGCGCTGCGCTACTATCGCTGGACCAACGCGACGCTCCAGCGGCCGGATGGGCTGTACCACGACCATCTGAAGCTCGACGGCAGCATCAACACCCATGTCTGGAGCTACAACCAGGGCGTGCCGGTGGGCGTCAACGTGCTGCTGTCGCAGATCACCGGTGAGAAGAAGTACATCGCCGAAGCCAGGCGGATCGCCGACTCGAGCTATCGCTGGTTCGTGGAAGGGGATCGCTTCGATCCCGAGCCGCCGGCGTTCGTCGCGATCTTCTTCAAAAACCTGCTGCTGCTCGAAAGCGCGACCGGGGAACGCCGCTTCCGCGACGCGATGCAGGCCTATGCCGATCGTATCTGGCGGACGCGCCGCGATCCCGAGACCGGCATCCTGAAGGCGCGCACGGGGCGTTCCGAACTGATCGACACCGCGGCGATGGTGCAGATCGAAGCGGTGCTCGCCTGGGATCCGGCGAACTGGCCCACGCTCTACTGAGCCGGGCCCGCGCTACAGCCGCATCTGCTCCAGCGGGACGTTGTTCGTCTCGGGCATGAAGCGCCACACCCAGGCGAACTGCACCAGCATCATCGCGCCGAAGAAGAGGAACACCCAGCCGCCGACCCGTCCGGCGACGATCGGAAAGGTCCAGGTGATCGCCGCCGCCAGCACCCAATGGGTGGTGGAGCCGAGCGCCTGGCCCTTGCCGCGCACTTCGCTGGGGAACACCTCCGACAGGAACACCCAGATCACCGCGCCCTGGCTGACCGCGAAGGCGGCGATGAAGCCGAGCAGCCCGACCAGGACCAGTGTGCCGTCCGCCGCCGGCTGCTCCAGTTGGAAGCCGACCAGGAACAGCGCCAGCGCGCAGACGATCGAGCCGACGTAGAGCAGCGGCTTGCGGCCGAAGCGGTCGATCAGGAACAGCGCGAGCACGGTGAACAGCAGGTTGATCCCGCCCACCGCGATCGACTGGAGCATCGCGCTGTCGGCGCCCGCGCCGCCCTGCTCGAAGATGCGCGGCGCATAGTAGAGCAGCGCGTTGATGCCGGAGAGCTGGTTGAACATCGCGATCGCGATCGCACAGGCGACGGGGGTGGCATAGCGGCGCTGGAACAGCTTCGGCTGCGTCTCGCGCACCTGCACGCCCTGCATGCCGGCGATCTCCAGCTCGGGACGGGCGAAGCCGAGCCGTCCGAGCGCGGCCAGCGCATCGGCCGAGCGGCCGCGCACGACGTACCAGCGCGGGCTTTCGGGCAGCCCCAGCGTCACCAGCAGGAACACCGCCGAGGGCAGCGCGACGATGCCGAGCATCCAGCGCCACGCCTGGTCGGCGGGCACCGCCTGCGCGATCAGATAGTTCGACAGGAAGGCGAGGAGGATGCCGAGCACGATGTTGAGCTGGTTGAGCGCCACGAGGCGACCGCGAAAGCGGGTCGGGGAAACCTCGGCGATATAGACCGGTGTCACCACCGAGGCGGCACCGATGGCGAGGCCGCCCAGCGTGCGGAACGCCAGCAGCACCGGCCAGCTGCCCGCCAGTCCCGCGCCGAGCGACGACACCACGTACGCGGTCGCGATCGCCAGCAGCATCCGCTTGCGCCCGTAGCGATCGGCGGGGGCACCCGCCGCCAGCGATCCGACGACGGTGCCGATCAGCGCGGAAGCGACGGTGAAGCCGAGCGCCGAGTCCGAGAGGGCGAAGTGCGCCTGCAGCGCCTGGGTCGCGCCGGAGATCACCGCGGTGTCGAAGCCGAACAGCAGACCGCCGAGGGCGGCGCCCAGCGCGCTGAGTACGATCGCCGGGGTCATGCCGGTGCTGTCCTCCGCCGCCCGGAGCTGCCAGTCGTCGCGCGCAACATCGTCGGTCATGGCATCCTCCGCAGGCGACCGGCCTCTCGAACGGGCCGTGTCGAACTCTTCGGGAGACATGGCTATCGACAGCGGCGGGCGCTGTCCAATCGCCGGCGCGTCAGCGGGTCGCGTCCGCCCGCTCGGCGAGCGCCAGCACGCGCCGGGCGTCCTCCAGGTGCAGCCGCTCGACCATCGCGCCGTCGAGACGGATCGCGCCGCGGCCGGCAGCCTCCGGTTCGGCGAAGGCCGACACGATCGCGTGGGCGCGGGCGATGTCCTCGGCGCTCGGCGAGAAGGCGGCGTTGCAGGGCTCGATCTGGCGGGGATGGATCAGCGTCTTGCCGTCGAAGCCCATCGAAGCGCCCTGGCGGCACACCGCGGCGAGACCTCCGTCGTCGTCAAGGGTGTTGTGGACCCCGTCGAGCACGGTCAGGCCCCAGCCACGCCCGGCGGCGAGCACCAGGCTGAGCAGCGGCAGCAGCTCGGTGCGGTCGGGCGACAGCCGGCAGCGCATCTCCTTGGCGAGATCGTTGGTGCCGATCACCAGTGCCTCCAGCCGCGTGCGCTCCGCGGCGGTGACGATCTCGCCGATGGCGGGGATCGCGCGGCAGGTCTCGATCATCGCCCAGATCGGCACGCTGCCGAGTGCCGCTCGCGCGGCGGCGAGGTCCGACGCCGCCATAACCTTGGGCAGCAGCACCGCGTCGAACGGCGCCGCATCGGCGGCGGCGAGATCATCCGCCGCCCATTCGCTGTCGAGCGCATTGACGCGCAGCACCAGTTCGCGCGCGCCGAAGCCGCCGGCCTGTGCGGCGGCAACCGCCGCCTCGCGCGCCGCCGCCTTCTGCTCGGGCGCGACCGCATCTTCCAGATCGAGGATCACCACGTCGCACGGCAGCGTCCGCGTCTTCTCGATCGCACGCGCGTTGGAGGCGGGCAGGAAAAGGGCGCTGCGGCGGGGGCGGGGATCGCTCATCCGGAGCGCTCCGGCAGCAGCAGCGAGGCGTCGCCGTAGGAGTAGAAACGGTAGTCCTGTCCAATGGCGTGCGCGTACGCCGCCTGCATCCGCTCCAGACCCATCAACGCCGAGACCAGCATGAACAGCGTCGAGCGCGGCAGGTGGAAGTTGGTCATCAGCCCGTCGATGCCGCGGAAGCGATAGCCGGGCGTGATGAAGATCGCGGTGTCGCCCTCGAACGGCCGGACGATGCCGTCCTCGCCGGCCGCGCTTTCGATCAGGCGCAGGCTGGTGGTGCCGACCGCGATCACCCGGCCGCCGTCGCGGCGCACGCGATTGAGCCGCTCGGCGGTTTCGGCGTCGAGCCGGCCCCATTCGGCGTGCATGCGATGCTCGCTGGTATCGGCGGCCTTGACCGGCAGGAAAGTGCCGGCGCCGACGTGAAGCGTCAGCGTGGCATGGCCGATGCCGCGCGCGTCGAGCGCCGCCATCAGCCCGGGCGTGAAGTGCAGCGCGGCGGTGGGCGCGGCGACCGCGCCGGCCTCGCGGGCGAACAGCGTCTGATAGTCGTCGGCATCGCGCGCATCGGTCGGGCGCTTGGAAGCGATATAGGGCGGCAGCGGCATGCGTCCGGCGCGTTCGAGCAGCAGCTCGACCGGCTCGTCGCCGCCGAACTCCAGCAGCACGCTGCCGTCGTCGCCACGCGCGCCGGCGGTGGCGACTACGCCCGCGCCGAAATCGATCGTGTCGCCGTCGCGCAGGCGGCGCGCGTTGCGGACGAAGGCGCGCCAGGCGCGCGGTCCCTCGCGCTTGTGGAGGGTGGCGCCGATCCGCGCCTCGCCGCGCGTGCCCTCCAACTGGGCGGGGATCACGCGGGTGTCGTTGAACACCAGCAGGTCGCCGGGGCGCAGCGCATCGGGCAGGTCGGTGACCACCGCGTCGCGGGTGTCTGCGCCGTCGAGCACCAGCATGCGTGCGGCGTCGCGCGGTGCCGCGGGGCGAAGCGCGATGCGCTCCGCCGGCAGCTCGAAATCGAAATCGTCGACGTTCATGTCAGCTCCGCCGGACGGCCGGCGCGCGGCTCAGCGCGTCGCCGGGCCCGAAGGCAGGGTGAGGTTCTGATCCTCGGCCGGGACGGTGCTGGTCGCCGGAGCGGCCTGATACGCCGGGGGATTGTCCGCGGCGACATAGGCGTGGACGATGCGGGTCGGACTTGCCGGCGGCTCGCCGCGCTGGATCGCGTCGACATACTGCATGCCGTCGATCACCCGGCCGAACACCGTGTACTTCTTGTCGAGCGCGAGGCGCGGCGCGAGCATGATGTAGAACTGGCTGTTGGCGCTGTTCTCGTCCTGCGCGCGTGCGGCCGCGACGGCACCACGGACGTGGGGCAGGTAGTTGAACTCCTTCTCGACGTCGGGAAGGTCCGATCCGCCGCTGCCGTCGCCCTTCGGGTCGCCGCCCTGCGCCATGAAGCCTTCGATGACGCGGTGGAAGCTCAGGCCGTCGTAGAACTTGCGGCGGGTGAGCGTCTTGATCCGCTCGACCATCTTCGGCGCGACGTCGGGGCGCAGCCAGACGGTGACCCGGCCGCCGGTCGACAGGTCGAGCAGCCAGAGGTTCTCCTTGTCGGTGGTGGCGGGCGGTGCGGCGCGACCCGGCACCTCGATCAGCTGGGCTGCGGCAGGCAGCGCGAACAGGGACGCGAACAACGCGAAAACAACGGCAAACAGGCGCATTTCCACCCCGGGGAAAGAGTTCTCGGTGAGCGGCTTAGAGGATTTCCCGAGGCGGGGGTAGGGGGCGGCTGCCCCGGTCCGCCGGCCGCCGCTACTCCGCTGCCAGCGCTTCCTCGCGCTCGGCGGCCTGGCGGGCCCACATCTCGGCATAGACGCCGCCGCGGCGCAGCAGTTCGGCATGGGTGCCGCTCTCGGCCACCGCGCCCGCCTCCAGCACGACGATGCGGTCGGCGTGGACCACGGTCGACAGGCGGTGGGCGATGACGATGGTCGTGCGGCCTTCCTCGATCGCCTCCAGCGTCGACAGGATCTCCGCCTCGGTACGGCTGTCGAGGGCGCTGGTCGCCTCGTCCAGGATCAGCACCGGCGGGTTCTTGAGCAGCGTGCGCGCGATCGCGACGCGCTGCTTCTCGCCGCCCGACAGCTTGAGGCCGCGCTCGCCGACGCGCGTGTCGTAGCCCTCGGGCAAGCTCTCGATGAACGGCGCGATCGCGGCACCGCGTGCGGCGTCCGCCATCTCGTCGGCGGTGGCGCCGGCGCGGCCATAGGCGATGTTGTAGCCGACGGTGTCGTTGAACAGCACCGTGTCCTGGGGAACGATGCCGATCGCGGCGCGCAGCGAATCCTGGCGCACGCCGGCGATGTCCTGCCCGTCGATGGTGATGCGGCCGCCGGTCGGGTCGTAGAAGCGGAACAGCAGCCGCGCGAGCGTCGACTTGCCCGCGCCCGACGGGCCGACCACCGCCAGCGTGCTGCCGGCCGGCACATCGAGGTCGATGCCCTTGAGGATCAGCCGGTCGGGATCGTAGCCGAAGCGGACGTCCTCGAAGCGGACGTGGCCGCGGTCGACCGTCAGCGCGGGCGCGTCGGGCGCGTCGCGCACCTCGGCCGGCGTATCGATCAGGTCGAACATCGCGCCCATGTCGGTCACGCCCTGGCGGATCGTGCGATAGACCATGCCGAGCAGGTCGAGCGGGCGGAACAGCTGGGTGAGCAGCGTCGACACCAGCACCACATCGCCCGGCGAGAAGCGGCCGCTCGCCCAGCCGAACCCGACTAGCGCCATGCCGCCGCCGAGCATCAGCGCGGTGATCAGCGCCTGGCCGATGTTGAGCAGCGCGAGGCTGTTCTCGCTCTTCACCGCGGCGCCCGCATAGGCGGCGACGGCGCGCTCGTAGCGCTCCGCCTCGCGCGCCTCGGCGCCGAAATACTTCACCGTCTCGAAGTTGAGCAGCGAATCGACCGCATGCGCGACGGCACCCGTGTCGAGCTCGTTCATCCGCTCGCGCAGCGCGTTGCGCCAATCGGTCACCCAGCGGGTGAAGAGGATATAGGCGGCGACCATCGTCAGCGTGCCGGCCACCAGCCAGCCGCCGAAGCGCGTCGCGAAGATGCCGATCACCAGCGCCAGCTCGAGCACCGTCGGGGCGATGTTGAACAGCAGGAAGTAGAGCATCGTGTCGATGCTCTTGGTGCCGCGCTCGACCACCTTGGTGACGGCACCGGTGCGGCGTTCGAGATGGAAGCGCAGCGACAGGCCGTGGAGGTGGCGGAACACCGAGGCGGCGAGCTTGCGCGCAGCCTCCTGCCCGACCCGCTCGAACACCATGTTGCGCAGATTGTCGAACAGCGTCGCGCCGAACCGCGCGGCCGCGTAGCCGGCGATCAGCGCGACCACCAGCCACAAGGCGTCGCGGCTCCCCGCGCTCATCGTGTCGATCGCGTTCTGCAGCGCGAAGGGAGCGCCGTAGACCTGTACCAGCTTCGACAGCACGACCAGCAGCAGCGCCGCGACGACGCGCAGCTTCAGTCCCCGATGGCCGCGCGGCCAGAGGAAGGGAAGGAAGCGGCGGAGAGTCGCGAGCATCGGCCGCTGGGATGCGGCGGAAGCGGAAAAGTCGGGTGGCATTGCACCCGATTTGGGATGTCCGGAGCCGCCGCGCAACGGCTGCGCGCGGGATCGGCGCGGAAGGTGGCCGGGAACCGGACGCATTCTAAAGCGGTTGAACGTCCGCAAGGAGCAAGTGAATGGACCCGATTCTCTACGTCATCGCGATCATGGGCTGTGCGGACGACGCCAGCCAGTGCCGCAGCGCGCGAGTCGAGCCGGCGACCTATACCAGCATGGCGACCTGTCAGGCGGCGATGCCCGACGCGCTGGTCCGCAACACCGACCTCAGCTACCCGACGATTTCCGCGGCCTGCCAGCAGCGCGGCGGCCAGTTCGCGCGCAACGATGCGCCGCAGACCGCCCGCGGCGGCTGAGACGCGCCGCGCGCACGCACGACGACAGGCACGAAAAAGGGGCCGCGGCTGGGTAGCCGCGGCCCCTTTTTCATTCGCCTCGCAGACGGCTCAGGCGACTTCGGCGGCGGGCTGCTCGCTGGCGTCGCGCAGCACATAGCCGCGGCCCCACACCGTCTCGATGTAGTTCTCGCCGTCGCAGGCGGTGCTGAGCTTCTTGCGCAGCTTGCAGATGAACACGTCGATGATCTTGAGCTCGGGCTCGTCCATCCCGCCGTAGAGATGGTTGAGGAACATCTCCTTGGTGAGGGTGGTGCCCTTGCGGAGCGAGAGCAGCTCCAGCATCGCATATTCCTTGCCGGTCAGGTGGACGCGGTTGCCGTCGACCTCGACCGTCTTGGCGTCCAGATTGACCGCCAGCTTGCCGGTGCGGATCACCGACTGCGAATGCCCCTTGGACCGGCGCACCACCGCGTGAATGCGCGCGATCAGCTCCTCGCGGTGGAACGGCTTGGTGACATAGTCGTCGGCACCGAAGCCGAACGAGCGCACCTTCGTATCCATCTCGCTGATGCCCGACAGGATCAGCACCGGCGTCTGGACGCGGGCGACGCGAACCTTCTTGAGCACCTCGTAGCCGTGCATGTCCGGCAGGTTGAGGTCGAGCAGGATGATGTCGTAGTCGTACAGCTTGGCGAGATCGAGCCCCTCCTCGCCCAGGTCCGTCGTGTAGACGTTGAAGCCCTCGGCCTCGAGCATCAGCTCGATGGCGGTGGCGGTCGTCGGCTCGTCTTCGATCAACAAAACGCGCATCGCAGTCCCCCCTGTTCGGCGATGACCCCAGAGGGTGCGCGCCTTAGGACGATGTCATTAACCTAAACGGGTCTGAAGGCAAAAGGTTAACGCAGTTCTAACCGGCATAGATTAGAACCGATTTGACGGTCGAAAGTCACACATCCTCCCCCAGCGTCTCGCGCAGGTAGAGGCTGCGGATCAGGGTGAAGATCACCACGAGCAGCGCCGCCGAGAAGAACAGCCCGAACAGGCCGAACACCACGCCGATGCCGATGATCGCGAACAGCGTCACGGCCGGAGGGATCGCGATCACCCGCGCCTGGACGTACGGAGTGATGAAGTTCGTCTGGAGCAGCCGCACCACCGCATAGGTGACCAGCGCGCCGATCAGCGGCCCGGTCCCCTGGGTGGCGCCGAGCCCCAACGCCGGGATCATCGCTGCCGTCGGCCCGACATAGGGGATGAACTCGCTCAACCCGGCGAGCAGCCCCAGCGCGGCCGCGGACGGCACGCCCGAGATCCACAGGCCGACGCCGATCAGCACGCCCATGCTGGTCATCAGGATGATCTGCGCGCGCAGCCACAGCCGCAGCGTCTCGCCCGTATCGTCGAGCGCATCGGCGAAGGCGTCGCGCTTCGAGCGGGGCACCAGCAGCAGCAGGCCGCGGCGGTAGACCTGCGGATCGGCGGCGAAGAACATCGCGCCGGCCAGCAACAGGATGCAGTTGAGCAGCAGTTCGCCCGTTCCCTGGACGAGCCCGCCGATGTCCTGCGCGATCCGCGATCCGGCGAACGCCGCCTCGACCGCCTCGACGATGCGCGCGCCGACCGGCGATCGGCCCATATAGGCGGCAAGGTCCGACAGCAGCCCCGGCAGCGCGACCACCAGCGCGTTGACCTGCGCGCCGAACTGATAGCCGAACAGCCACACCAGGAACGCCGCCGCGGCGAGAACCGTCGCCATGCCGGCAGGCACCCGCGCCCGCTCGGGCAGGCGCAGGCGACGGCCGTAGATCTCGGCCAGCGCATGGATCACCGTCGCGCCCAGCACCGATCCGAACGCCAGGATCAGCAGGTTGAGTGCGCGATAGAGCGCCACCGCGACGACGCCGATCAGGATCAGCAGCACCACCCGGCGTAGGAAGCGGGCATCCTCCGCGTCGGGGCGGAGCCGGTTCACGCGCGCGCCGCGCGGTGGCGGAAGCGTTCGGTGAGGAACTCGATCAGCGCCTCGACGCGCGCCGGGCGCAGCGTTCCCGGCGGGGTGAGCAGGTGGAGGGCGATGCCGGTCTCCTCCCAGTCCTCCAGCACCCGCACGAGCGTGCCGTTCGCCAGATCCTTGTCGACGATGAAGTCGGGGAGGCGCGTGAGGCCGAGCCCGGCGCGAAGTGCCGGCAGCATCGCCTCGCCATTGTCGGTGCACATCGGCCCGGAGGGGCGGATCACCACTTCCTCCTGGCCGCGGCGGAACTGCCACACATAGGGGCGGGTGACGTTGGTGTAGGCGAGGCAGGCGTGGTGCGCGAGGTCCGCGGGATGCTCGGGACGGCCGTGCTTCTCGAGATAGGCGGGAGCCGCGACGAGGTGCAGCGCGACCGGCGCGAGCCGCCGCGCGCGCAGGCTGCTGTCGGGCAGGTCGGCAATCCTGAGCGCGACGTCGATCCCCTCCGCGACGATGTCGGTCGAGGCGTCGGACAGCGTCAGGTCGATTTCGATGCCGGGGTAGAGCGCGAGGAAGTCGGCGACGGCCGGCGCCACGCGGCTGAGCCCGAAGGTCATCGGCGCCGCCAGCCGGACGCGGCCGGTGGGCGTGCTGTTGGCGTCGCGCGCCATCTCCTCGGCATCGCGCGCCTCGGCGAGGATGCGCGCCGCGCGCTCGGCCAGGGCGGTGCCGCTCTCGGTCAGCGTCAGCCGGCGCGAGGTGCGATGGAACAGGGTGGCGCCCAGCCGCGCTTCCAGCCGGCTGATCGCCTTCGACACCGTCGCCTTGGACGTGCCGAGAGCCTGTGCCGCGCTGCTGAACGAGCGGTGTTCGACCACCGACGCGAAGATCGCCCAGGCTTCGAAATCCGGTAGCATCATCGGGCAAGCACCTCCGCGTTCACCCATATTATAGAGGGAACGATCCGTTTCCAACGTTTCCGTTTACGCGATGATGCCCCGACCTATCTTGCTCCCGACGCCGGCCCAGCGCCGAGCGGAAAGGAGTTTCCGATGATCGAGAAGCGCAGCTTCGACAGTCTCGGCCATGCCGACCACGGCTGGCTCAACGCGCGGCACCATTTCTCGTTCGCCGACTATCGCGATCCGCGGCGGATGGGCTGGGGCGCGATCCGCGTGTGGAACGACGACGAGATCGCGCCGAACACCGGCTTCCCGCCGCACCCGCACCGCGAGATGGAGATCATCACCTTCGTGCGCAGCGGCGCGATCACCCACCAGGATTCGATGGGCAACACCGGCCGTACCGCCGCCGGCGACGTCCAGGTGATGAGCGCGGGCACCGGGGTGCGCCACGCAGAATATAATCTGGAGCCGGAAACCACCCGCATCTTCCAGATCTGGATCGAGCCGCGCGAGCAGGGTGGCGCGCCGGCCTGGGGTGCCAAGCCGTTCCCGCGCGACGATCGTTCGGGCCGGTTCGTGGCGCTGGCGAGCGGCTTCGCCGAGGACGCCGACGCGTTGCGCATCCGCGCCGACGCGCGGGTGCTCGGCGCGACCGTCCGCGCCGGCGAGACGTTGACCCACGAGGTCGGTGCCGGCCGCCACGCCTATCTGGTGCCGGCGACGGGCGTGGTCGAGGTCGACGGCACGCGGATCGATGCGCGCGACGGAGCGGCGATCGCCGGGCCGGTGCGAGTCGCGATCACCGCGATCGAGGACGCCGAGATCGTCCTGGTCGACGCGGACTAAGCGTTCCCCGGCCGCGGCGGACGCGGCCGGGGCAGGGGGCCTGCCGGATCTCTCCCTCCCTACGGCGGGCCCCCGAATCTCTCATCCAAGGGGCGGGCACACGGAGAACGCGATGGCTAAGGTACTGGTGCTCTACTATTCCTCCTACGGCCACATCATGAAGATGGCCGAGGCGGTCGCCGAAGGCGCACGCGGCGCGGGTGCCGACGTCGACATCCGCCGCGTGGCCGAAACCGTGCCGGAAGACCTCGCCAAGCAGTCGCACTATCTGCTCGACCAGCCCTATCCGGTGCTGGAGGACGTCAACGAGCTCGCAACCTACGATGCGATCGTCGTCGGCACCGGCACCCGCTACGGCCGCATGACCAGCCAGATGGCGGCGTTCTGGGACAAGACCGGCGGCGTCTGGGCCAAGGGTGCGCTGATCGGCAAGGTCGGCGGCGCCTTCACCTCCACCGCCAGCCAGCACGGCGGGCAGGAGACGACGCTGTTCTCGATCCTCACCAACCTGCTCCACCACGGGCTGACCATCGTCGGCCTCGACTACGGCTTCCAGGGTCAGATGGGCGTGGACGAAGTGCGCGGCGGATCGCCGTACGGCGCGACCACGATCGCCGGCAGCGACGGCAGCCGCCAGCCGCATGCCGAGGAACTCGAATCGGCGCGCTACCAGGGCAAGCGCATCGCCGAGACGGCGGCGAAGCTCACCGCCTGAGCGCGTAGCGCCGCCACAAGCATGTGCCCCGGCGCAGGCCGGGGCCCAGGTGGGAAGGCCGAGGTGGTGGCTCGATCCGGCACCACCCCAACTGGGCCCCGGCCTGCGCCGGGGCACGCGTGCCTCAGCCTTGCGGTGCCCCGGCCGCCGGTTGCGCCGGCGTCAGCAGGCGCCGGTCCTCGGGCCTGTTCGGATAGGCGGGGAAGCGCGCGGCCGCCGGCGCGAACAGCGCCCGCGGAATGGTCGCGCCCGGCGCTGCCGGGGTGCGGCCGACCCAGCGCCAGTGCCACGGCTCCCACTTCACCTGCTGCTTGTTGCCGGCCGGGAACGACTGTTCGAAGCCGAATTCGGCGGCATGGGCGATCAGCCAGCGGCCGGCGGGGGTGGCGGCGAAGCATGCCTCGGCATCCGGGCAGCCGTTGCGGTCGCGCGTGCCGAAATCGATGACGTAGCCTGTGGCATGCTCGCTGAAGCCGGGCGGTGCGGACGCCCAGGCACGCTCGCGGAAGCTGCTGCTCCCGTCGGCGTTGATCCCGCCGCAGAAGGTCTGGCGCTGCAGCCGTACCGAGCGATGGCAGGAGACCGCGCGCAACTGCCCGGCGACGACGGGATCGGCGTTGGCGCGCGCGAGCAGCGCCTGGAGGTCGGCGAGCATTGCCGGATGGATGCGACAGCTGCCGCCCGGCGCGAATTCCTCCGGTGCGGGGATCAGCGCGGTCTCGACCGTGTCGGGGTAGGGGAAGTGGTTGAACAGCCGTCCGTCGGGGCCGGGCTGGACGATGCCGCGGTCGCACAGCGCAACCGGGGCGCGATTTACCGCTACCGCCGGTGGCGGTGCTGCGGGCGTAGGCGTCGTGGGGACGAGCACGACCGGCGGCTCCACCGGCGCCGGCTTGGGCGCCTGACAGGCGGCGAGCGCCAGCACCAGCGCAGCGGACATCCGCGGGGAAAAACGCATCCGACCTCCTGAAACGTGCCGCGCGGCTGCGCCGCCTTTCGACCGCTGCGCTCTGGCATGTCCGCGGCAGCGGTGGCAAGGGACGGCCATGCTGGACGACCTGGTACTCTTCATCGACGGCGAGGCGATCGTGATCGACAAGCCCGCCGGCCTGCCCGTGGATCGCCCGCGCGACCGCAGCCCCAGCATCGAAAGCCGGCTCGACGAGCTGACCTTCGGCTTCCAGCGGCTTCCGACCGCCGTGCACCGGCTCGACCGCGACACCAGCGGCTGCCTGCTGCTCGCGCGCAATCCCAAGGCGCACGCCCGCTTCCAGCAGGCGTTCGAGGCGGGGCTGGTGCAGAAGCGCTATCTGGCGGTGCTCGACGGCGTGCCGGCGCAGGCTTCGGGCACGATCGACCTGCCGCTCGCCAAGGTGAGCAGCGCCGAGGCGGGCTGGCGGATGGTCGGCGATCCGAAGGGCAAGGCGGCGCGCACCAACTGGAAGCTGCTGCACGAACAGGACGGCCGCGCGCTCGTCGCCTTCTTCCCGGAGACGGGGCGGACCCACCAGATCCGCGTGCATGCCGCCGAGGCGCTGGGCGCGCCGGTGGCGGGCGATCCGGTCTACGGGCGCGGCGGCCGCGCGATGCTGCTCCACGCCGCGCAGCTGACGGTGCCGCGCGGCGCCAAGCCGCCGATCGAGGCGACCGCGCCGCTGCCGGCGAGTTTCGCCGCCGCCGGTTTCGCAGCCGACTAGGGTCTTCGCCGGATGGTCGCCATCCCGATCACGCGCTCGATCCGCATCGACAGCGACGAACTCGTCGAGAGCTTCACGCGATCGAGCGGACCGGGCGGGCAGCACGTCAACACCACCGACAGCGCGGTGCTGCTGCGCTTCGACGTCGCGGCATCCCCGAACCTGCCCGAGGCGGTGAAGGTGCGGCTGGCGGAGCTGGCCGGCTCGCGCATGACGCGCGAGGGGGTGCTGATCCTGCGCAGCGAGGGTGCGCGCTCGCAGCTGCTCAACCGCGAGGAAGTGCGCGAGCGGCTGGTCGCGCTGATCCGCGACGCGACCTTCGTGCCGCGCAAGCGCAAGCCGACGAAGCCGAGCCGCGCCGCCAAGGCGCGCCGGGTAGACGCAAAGAAGGGCCGCAGCGCGGTCAAGGCCGGGCGCGGCAAGGTCCGCCTCGACTGACCGCGCGACCAACGGAAAGGAACGCCATGTACGTCTTCGACATCGCCGCCGGCTCCAAACAGGAGCTGTACCGTGAGCTTTCGGGCGCGCTCGACGCGCTCACCGCCGACGAGCCCGACGCGGTCGCCAACATGGCCAATGCCGCCGCGCTGCTGTGGGAATATCTGCCCGACCTCAACTGGGCGGGCTTCTACCGCAACGTCGCCGACGAGCTGGTGCTGGGTCCGTTCCAGGGCAAGGCGGCGTGCATCCGCATCCCGTTCGGCAAGGGAGTGTGCGGTGCCGCCGCATCGACACGCGAGACGCAGCGGGTCGAGGACGTCCACGCCTTTCCCGGCCACATCGCCTGCGACGCGGCAAGCCGCTCCGAGCTGGTGGTGCCGATCGTCCACGACGGCCGGCTGCTCGGCGTGCTCGACCTCGACAGCCCGTCGCCCGCGCGCTTCGATGCCGAGGATGCGGCCGGGTGCGAGGCGCTGATGGCGCGGCTGGCACCGCGGCTCGCGCAGGGCTGAGCGCCGCCGTGCCGACCGTCTCCGTCCTCATCCCCGTCTACAATCGCGCGCATCTGGTCGGTGACGCGATCCGCAGCATCGTGGCGCAGCGCTTCGGCGACTGGGAGCTGGTGGTGGTCGACGACGGGTCGAGCGACGAGTCGATCGCTGTGGTCGAGGCGTTCGGCGATCCGCGCATCCGCGTGGTGCGCCACGCACGCAACCGGGGCATCCCCGACGCGCGCAACACTGCGCTCGATGCGGCGCGCGGCGACCTGATCGCGTGGCTCGACAGCGACGACCTCGCGCGGCCGGAGCGGCTGGGGGCGCAGGTCGCCTTTCTCCGCCAGAACCCGGACGTGGCGATGGTGGGGAGCTGCGCGGGCAAGATCGGCAAGGACGGCCGCCGCAAGCGCGGCGTGCGGGTGCCGCCGCTCGGGTCCGACGACATCGGCGCTTGGCTGCTGTTCCGCTCGGCGTTCCAGCAATCCTCGGTGATGGGGCGCGCCGAGCTGCTCAAGGCGTACCCCTATCAGCGCAGCTTCGACGTGTGCGAGGACCTCGACGTGTTCGTACGGCTGGCGCGCCGGCACCGGCTCGCCAACCTGCCGAGGGTGCTGATCGACCGACGCGTCCACCCCGACCAGACGGTCCGGCTGCGGCAGGATCGGATCCGCGAGCGCAAGACGCAGCTGTACGCGGGGCCCCTGGCGGAACTGGGCATGATGTTCAACGCGGAGGACCTTCGGCGCCACACGCTGCTCGGCAAGACCAAGCTGGAGGGCGTGGCGCTGCCCGAGGATTTTCTCGGCTGGGCGGACGGATGGCTGCGCACGCTGCGGATGCGCAACGCCGAGAGCCGCTACGTCGCGCCCGAGGGGATGGCGCTCGCCACCAGCTGGTTCTGGCTGCTCGCCTGCCGAGTCGCGATCCCGCAGGTCGGGCGGGCGGCGGCGGTGCGGGCGTATCTCGGCTCTCCGCTGGCCAAGGGGCTGGTCGGCGCGCCCGCGCGGCACTGGCTGGCCCGGAGCGCGCCGGTGGTGCTGGGGCTGCGGCGGTAAGTCTGAGCGGAGACGGCGTCCGCCCCCGCGTCATGCCAGCGCAGGCTGGCATCTCGTGCCGCAGGGGGAAGGTTGGCGGTGTGCGCGGCAGCGGTGCGTGCCTGCCTCGGGAGATCCCAGCGTTCGCTGGGATGACGTGTGTGGCTATCCGACCAGTCGCCGGACCAGATCAAGGTCGACGGGCTTGTCGACGTCGACCGCCGCTAAACCGAACGGACTCGCCACCGCCCGCGCGGAAAGTCCCGCGGCCGCACCCAGGCGAACGAGCGCCTGGTCCAGCGTCAGCCGGCCCAGCAGATAGCGCAGCAGCGTGGCGACACCTAATCGGCGGACGATCCGCCACGGCCGCTTGCGGTCCGCCTCGACCTGCGACCAGAGGGCGAGCGCCGCTTCGGCCTTCGGGCTCGCCAGGTAGAAGAGGTTGCACCCCGACCAGCTGCCGTCGGCGAAGCGCAGATAGGTGCGCTGAGTCTCCGGCACCGCCGCCTCGATCACGTCGCGGCGTGCGAGCAGCGCGGCGACATCGGCGTCGGTGGGCGTCGCGGCGAGGAACTGCGTGATCCACTCGGGCTCGAGCAGCGCATGGTCGGCGGTGGTGACGAGCAGCGGCGTGCCGAGCGCGACGAGGCCGCTGCGCGTGCTGCGGCTGGGGCCGGCTTCGGCTTGCAGCACCTCGACGCCGAGCGTCGCGGCATGCGCGGCAACGGCCGGGTCCGTCACCGACACGCCGATGCGCGTGGCGCCGGCCGTCCGCAGTGCGGCGACGACACGCGCGAGCATCGTCGCGCCGCCCACCTCGATCAGCGCCTTCGCCGGAACGCCGGCATAGTCCGCGACCGGATCGGCGCCGCCGCGCGAGCCGGCGAGGACGAGCGCGTGGAACGCCGTCACGCCTGCGCCCGCGCGCGCCACACCCGCCATAGCACGCCGGGCGCGGCGAGCAGCGGGTGGCGTTCGGCCCAGGGCGTCAGCTTAACCGGCACGCCGGTATGGCGCTCGACCTTCCACGCCCCATAGCGCGCGGCACCGTCGAGCAGGAAGGCCGCCTTGACCAGCCGCAGCGCGTTGAGCGGCTTGCCCGTCCGCCGCCGCGATCGCCATTGACGCAGGACACCAGCACGCGCTTCGGGCGGCAGCAGCGGCGTGAGTTCGCGGCCGCTGTCGCGATAGGGCAGGCGGTCGGCGTCCCAGGCGAGCGGCAGCAGCGCGGCATAGCGTGCCGGGTCGTAGGCGAGGATCTGGTCCTCGCGCCCCGGCCGCTCGACGCGCAGCTCGGCGCGATAGGTCTCGCGGAACAGCGCCTTCCAATAGTCGGCGGGCGTGCCGTGCGCCGGGCCGAGCACCGCGGCGAAGCGCGCGGCGGTGACCGTGGCGGCGGCGATGGCGTCGACCACCGCCTCCGCCTGCGCGGCGCCGGCGATGTAGAGGAGCGCGCTCGGCTGGACGAAGCGGGTCCAGATGGTGGTGTCGGGCAGTGCGCCGGTCGCGGCCTCGGCGAACACCGCGAGCGGCATCGTCGCCACCTTGGCGCGGAGTGCGAGGCCGCCGACCTGTGCCTCTTCGAAGCTGATGTCCGGCCACAGCCAGCGCGAGACGGCGCGGCGGGGCGCTCGGTCGGTCAGCACGTAGAAGTCGAGCAGCCCGTCGAGGTCGCCCGTGCGCAGCACCGATCCGTAGAACAGCACCGCCACGCCGCCGAGCCGCTCGGCGACGACGGCGGCGGCCTCGACGATCTCCGGCCGCACCTCGACCGCGAGCATGTCGGCGACGGCATGGCGCAGCGGCGTCGTCACGGCGTCACGAACTGGAGCGGCGTGCCCTGCCGCACGGTGAGCGTGCCGCCCTCGTACAGTTCGCCGTCGAGGATGAAGCCGCCGTCGAGCGTCAGCGTGAACGCGCCGACGTCGTGGCGGCGGTAGCCGGCCGTCTCCAGCCACGCCGCCTGCGAGCCGCGCAGCAGCGCCGGTACCGCGCGCGCCAGGTGCTTGGGCGGGGCGTCGACGGCGAGGACCTTGAGCCCGGCGCGGACCGGGCCGAACGGCTTGAGCTTGAGCGGCAGGCGCTCGAGCGTCGAGCTGAACAGGATGTAGAAGTTGCGCTCGGCCGGTGTCGCGTCGTCGAGCTGGAGGCGCATTGGCGCGCCCGCGCGCCAGTCGTTGGCGTGGCCGCCGAATAGCGTCTGGGCGATGCCCCAGAACAGCGAAAGGCCGACCGCGAAGCTGTTGAACGCGCCGGCGGTGTGGGTGCGCTGGGCGAGTTCGGTCGCGCGGACGAAGGCGCCGGCGCCGAACAGGAAGCCGCAGAGCTCGGGCTGGACCGCGTCGCCGCGCAGGATCTCGACCGGCGACCGCGCCGCGGTGCGGCCGTGGACCGAGGCCTCCAGCGCGTCCTGGACGCTCCAGTCCGCGGGCAGGCCCAGGTCGAGCGCAAGCGCGTTGGTCTTGCCCGAAGGGACCACCGCGATCCGCGGCAGCTTGCCCGCGAAGATGCCGTGGGCGCAGGTCAACACGTCGCGCACCGTGCCGTCGCCCCCGTCGACCACCAGCAGCTCGATGCCGGCGTCGCGGAATTCGCGCAGCGTCTGGGCGAGCGCGGGCAGCGTCCGCGGGCCGCGGTAGAACAGGTCGGCGGTGTCGGCGGGTGCCGTCACCGACTCTGTGCCGCGCGTGCGGTTGCGGTGGCTGCGGCTGTTGCTGATGATCCCGGTGCGCGGATAGCCGGCGCGCACCGCCGGCTGGTGGGGCGAGCTCGTCGGATCGATCTGCGGGTCCGACGCCATCTGCTCTGCCGCACCCGAGGTAATCTTCTTCAAACGCGCCCCCGGGCCACGAAACTGAACAGAGGCGGGGGCCATGCACCGCTCGGCTGGCCCGTCCGCGCCTTTAGCGTGGCAATTTTGTGGCAACGCGCGCTTCTGGCAACCCGCTGCGCGCGATTTTGTCGCGAGAAGTGCCCGGTTCGCGACCTAGCGCCCGTAGCGGGTCTTGATCGCGATGCTGGTGCCGCCGGCGGGAACGGCGAAGCGGGTCGACTTGAACGAGGGCAGGCCCAGCGTGGCCGGCGCGTCGTTCGAGAAGCCGAAGCCTTCCTTGATCGTGAAGGCGGTACGGTTGAACTGATGGTCGCCGTTCTCGTCGTGATAGGTCGCGAGCGCATAGTGCCCCGGCGGCAGCCAGAAGCAGGCGCGCGTGGTCGGGGCGCTCGCCTTGACGCGGGCGCGGGCAAGCTTGGCGCCGCCCTTCAGGAAGCGGCTGCTGTCGTCGGGGTAGACGGTGAAGGCGACTTCACCCTTGGCGTTGCGCAGCGCGGTCGCCGCGACCTCCAGCTTGACCTTGCCGGCGCCGGGCTCGCCGACGCAGCTCGGCGCGGCCTGGGCCGGAGCGGAAAAGGCGGCGGCACTGGCGAGCAGGCCGAGGGCGGGGAGCAGGAAACGCATCGAAACGACTCTCGAAAAATGCACGGGTTGCCGTCGCCTTTATGTGCGGACGGATGAACGCAGGCTTTGCGCGGCGTTCATCCGGCGCCGGTCAGACCGCCACCTGCTCGGCCCGGAGCCGGTCGCGGCGGATGGCGAGGCCGAGCATCAGCGACAGCAGCACGGCGGTGACCACCGAGGCGATCAGCACCCCGGCGGCGATGCCATCGGCGCCCATGGTCGGCGAGAGGAGGAAGGCGGAGGCGAACATCGTTCCCGTCGCCGCGAGGCGGACGAGGAAGGCGCTGCCGGCGCGGTTGGCAGCCATCAGCACCGGCTCGAACCCGACGGTGCACAGGTCGACGCAGCCCGCCGCGGTCAGCCACAACAGGCTGGAATAGGCGTTGCCGAACTCCTTGCCGCCGACCAGCGCGAGGACGTGCTCGCCCGCGAGCAGCAGCGTGCCGAACACCAGTGCCGCGACCAGCGTCGAGATCGCGACCGAGCGCACGAGGAAGCGGCCGATCTTGCGCAGGCCCCCGGCGTCGATCGAGCGGACGATTTCCGGGAAGGCGGCGCGCGCGAGCAGCTGCGACAGCTTGGTCATTGCCTGGGCGAGCTGGACCGCCAGGCGGAACTCGCCGGCCGCGGTGGTGCCGGCGACGCCGCCGACCAGCAGCAGCGGGAACTGCTTGCTGGACAGGGTGAAGGTGGCGTTGGCGTTGGTGCTGACCGCGAACCGGACGATGCCGGGATTGTCGGCGACGACCTGACGCAGCCCGCGGCCGTGGTGGCGCATCAGGCGCAGGTTGCCGGTCTTCGCGACCATCGCCCAATAGGCGAGCGCGGTGAGCAGCTCGGCCGCCATCCAGGCGACGAGAAAGCCCTGCAGCGTCGGGTGGATCAGTGCCACCAGCCCGGCGCCGACCAGTCGCACGATCGGCGTCGCGCTGTCGGCGAGCGCGGCGAGCGAGAAATTGTCGCACAGCCGCAGGATGCCGAGCGGCGTCGAGCGCAGCGACAGCAGCTGCACGATGGTGAAGAGGAAGGTCGCGCGCCACAGCGTCGGGCCGATGCCCAGCATCTCGCCCCACAGGCTGAGGATCGTGGCGGCCACGCCGACGCCGACCACCGCGCTCGTCGCGTCGAGCGCGGTGCAGGCGCGGAACAGCCGGGCCATGCGGTCGCTGTCGCCGGCCGAGCGATAGGCGGTGCCGTAGCGGACGATGATCTGCCAGGTCTGGAAGCCAACCAGCGCGACCAGCACCTGCGAGGCGCCGACGATGATCGAGAAGCGGCCGAAGTCGGTGACGCCCAGCGTCCGCGTGACGATCGCCAGGTAGAACAGCGACAGCACTGCGGTCACCCCGCGCCCGGCGAGCAGCCAGCCGAGGTTGTGCATGACGCTGCCCAGCCCCTTGCGGGGATCGCCGGTGCGCGCGGCGAAGGGGTTCACGCGAGCCAGCTGGTGATCCTTTCACCGTGGCGGGCGCGCCCCATCGCCTGCAGCAGCCGCACCAGATGCACCACCAGCGAGATCGCGGTCCACGCCGCCACCCCGATGATCCCCCAGTCGGGCCGCTGCACGAGCAGCAGCGCGAACAGGATCACCATGTTCGGATTGCGCCGCGCGGTGATGAGCCGGAACCAACTGTCGAACCGCTCCCAGACGTGGATGTGCATGCCGAAGCGGACGATGAACGCCCCCTCGATCAGCCGCTGGGCGACATAGCCGAACAGCATCGTGCCGATCACCAGCCAGAACATCTGGTCTGTGAGCGGCCGGCCATAGTCGGCGCACCCCGCCGCCCAGGCCCACCACCAGAAGGGCGGGTGGACCAGATCGACGCCGTGGTCCCAGGCGTTGCCGAGCTTCGACGCGGTGATCGTGCAGCGCGCGAGCTTCCCGTCGACGGTGTCGAACACCATGAAGACGAGCCCGGTGGCGAGGCCGGTCCAGAACCAGCCGTGCCAGAAGGCGATCGTGGCGACGATGCAGAGCAGGCTGCCTGCCGCGGTCACCTGATTGGGGGTGATCCCCAGCCGCGCGGCGATGCGGGTGAGCGCGAACGCCCATTCGGGCCAAAGGTATTTGGTGAGGAGGTCGGTCACCCCCTTGTAGGCGCCGGTGTAGCTGGCGCGCTCGATCGCGGGCACGGCTTCGGGCACCAGCGGCTCGACGAACGGCTGCTCGCGTTTGCGCAGCGCTTCGTTGAAGATGCCTTCCTCGGCCTCGGCGCGGATCTCGGCGAAGCCCGCGGCGGGGGCGACGGGCGCCTGCGCCTGCATCGCGGCGAGCGCGGCGTCGCGCTCGGCCGCGGTGGCGACATGGGCGAGGGCGGGAACGCCGTCGCGCGTCACCAGCGTTGCCGGCTTGTCGGCGAGGTGCGCGATCCACACCGGATCGAACGCGAAGCGCAGGTTGACGAGGATCGCAGGCAGCGTCGGCTCGGCCGCGAAGCTCAGGCTGCGCGAGGCGGCGATCCGCCGCACGCGCTCCGCGTTGGTCATGCCCCACAGCAGCGTCGGGTTGTCGCCGACGGGCGTGACTGCCGGCCGGGGCTGGTCGTCCTTGGGTGTCATCCCCGCGCCGATAGCCGATCGTACGGCGATTGCGAGCACAAAGCCGTCATCGGCGCCGTGCCGCGAGCACGTCGAGGATCTCGCCGGCGGCACGATCGGCAGCCGCGCCGCTGGTATCCCCGAGCGATTCGGCGGCCAGTGCCGCCTGTGCTGCCGCGAACCGCGGGTGTTCGGCCGGTGCGCGGGAGAGGGCGGGGAGGACCGCATCGAGCGTGTCGACCACCTCGCCCGCGACCCACATCGCGTAGGAGGGATCGTCTGCCCAGGCGGCCCCGGCGGCGTTGAGGAACACGCACGGGCGCGGCCGCATCAGGAACTCCAGCACCTGGCTCGACGTGTCGCCGAGATAGGCGTCGGCGGCCGCGGTGTAGCTACCGTCGACCGCGGCGAAGCTCTCGAAATCGCAATGGACGTCGACACGTCCGCGCAGCTCCTCGCACAGCGTGCGAACTTCGGGCGCGCGTTCGACCAGCCGCTGATGGGGAGCGAAGATCAGGTTCCAGCGCCCTTCCGCCAGCACGCGCCGGACGATCTCCTCGCCCCAGCGCCACCAGGAGGAGCGGTGCTGCTGCCAGTGCGGGTTGTAGAGCAGCACCGGGCGCTGCTCGGCGAAGTCGGGGCGGGCGTAGCTGCGCTGGCGGAAAGCCGCCTTCACATAGCCGGTGGCGACGATCCGCTCGGGCGGTAGCCCGCGCACCAGATAGGTGTCGCGCTCGCGTTCGCTCGGCACCAGCGTGCGCCACGCGGCGCGACGGCGGCGGTCGTCGCGCGCGCTCATCGAGCCGACCCCGTGCGAGGTCTTCACGAAGCGGGTGGGGAGCGGCAGCAGCCGCGGCAGCCACAGGCTGGTCTGTTCGGCGCAGACCGCCACCGGCACGCGCGCCAGCCGCGGGGCGAGCCGCGCGAGCATCGGCAGCTTGGCCGGAAGCGGCGGGTTGCTGCCGGCGGCCACCGCGACGGTGCGGAAGCCGGGCGCGCGGCGGATGCGGATCGCTCCGCCGGCGCGATCGCCCAGCCAGCTGCCGATTAGCGCCTCGTGCATCGAGGTGCTGACCCACAAGTCCTGCGGCAGATCGGGCGCGCGCTCTGCCAGCGCCTCGACGATCGGAAAGAGGTGTGGGATCAGCAGCGTCTCGCCGAGGAACAGGAAGGCGACCCGATCGCGCATCAGGCAGGGGTTCCCTGTGCGTGGCTCCATGCGTCGATGTCTTCCGGCCGGTCGATTTCCTGCCAATTGCCGGCGTGGTGCTCGATCGCGGCGACGCCGACGGTGGCGGCGAGCTCGGCGACGATTGCGTGGTGGTAGGCGGCATGGCCGCTGTCGCGCTCGATCACCGTCTCCAGCGCGCGGCGATAGGCGTCGCCGCCGTTGCTGGTGACCACGCCAAGCGACCGATGGGTGGTGCGCGACGGATCGAGGTCCTTGGCGACGGCGGTCACCTGGCCGTCCGCCACCGCGACGCGCATGTCGTCGAGCACGTCGCCGCCGCTCGCCTCGACCAGCAGGCCGACGCCGGCTGGCGGCGCGCGCAGTGCCTCGGTCAGCACGGTCTCGTCGAACACGGTGTCGCCGTTGAGCAGGCAGAAGGGCTCGAGCAGATGGTCGCGCGCCACCCAGACGCTGCCGATGCTGTTGCTGACCGACCAGAAGGGATTGAACACGGTCGTGACGCGCAGCGGCAGCGGATGTTCGGCGACGAAGGCGTGCACCTGGCGGTGGCGATAGCCCACGACAATCGCCGCTTCCTCGATCCCAGCCTCGGCGAGAGCGGTCAACTGCCGCAGCAGGATCTCGCGGCCCTGCACCTGCACCAGGCACTTGGGCATTTCCAAGGTTAGGGGGAGCAGCCGGGAACCATAGCCGGCGCTCAGGATGACCGCTTTCATCCGCCCGCCTTAGCTTTCGGGGACGCGCTTGTCAGCTTTGCGCCGAGCGGTCGGCCGGCGGCAGGTCGGTGCCGTCGGCCGGCACGCCCTCAGCCCAGCGCGCGGATGAAGCCGTAGGTACTGGTGATGGTCAGCACCGTGCCGACCAGGATCAACATGGTCTTGGTCGGAATGCGCTTGGCCATGACCGCGCCGAACGGCGCGGCGACGATGCCGCCGATCAGCAGCCCGAGCGTCGCGGTCGCGAAATCCCGAAGCCCCAGATGGTAGAGGAATGTCACCGAGACGGTGAGGGTCAGGAAGAACTCGACGCTGTTGACGGTGCCAACCACCTTGCGCGGCTCGACGCCTTGAACGAGCAGGTTGGAGGTGACGATCGGCCCCCAGCCGCCGCCGCCGGCTGCGTCCATGAAGCCGCCGAACAGGCCGAGCGGCTCGACCACGCGCGGCTTCGCCGTCGTGGGCGGAAACAGGATGCCGCGGATCAGCAGATAGACGCCGACCGCGACCAGATAGGCGAGCACGAACGGCTTCACCGAATCCCCGTCGAGGTTGGTGAGCAGATAGGCACCGCAGACACCGCCGATGACGCCGGGAATCAGCAGCCGCAGGAACAGCTTCTTGTCGACGTTCCCCGATAGAAAGTGGCTGATCCCGGACACGGCCGTCGTGAAGGTTTCGACGATGTGGACGTTGGCGGAGGCACGCGCCGGCGGCAGTCCGATCACCGCGACCAGCAGCGTGTTGCAGATGACCCCGAACGCCATGCCCAAGGCCCCGTCGACGATCTGGGCGCCGAACCCTACGGCGATGAACGGCAGCAATGCTTCCACGCTGAACGAAGGATCCACGGCATCTTCCCTGTTGTGATCGTGCCTGTCATGCCGTGCCGAAGGCCCGCCAACAACATAGTTATGGTTTAGAGGCACTCGGGAGCGGGGAACGCCGGTCCCGGCGCTCAGAAGGAGAAGCGGACGGTACCGCCCCATGTTCGGGGATCGGCCAGTTGCGCGGAGATCAGCCCGGTGTTGCCGGGCGTCACTGCCAGCGATTCGAAATAATTCTCGTCGAAGGCGTTCCGCACCCAGCCAAAGAGGTCGAAGCTGTCCGTGCGGAAGCCGGCGCGGAAATTGTGCAGCGAATAGCCGTCGACGTCGGTGTAGATAGACCGCGAGGCGTTGGACGAAAACTTGGAGCGGTAGCTCGCGTCGTAGCCGACATAGGCCTGGCCGTCGCGGTCGAGGACCTTGGCGGGCACGTTGTACTCGGTGCCCCAGGAAAACGCCCATTTGGAGATGCCGGGCAGCCACTGGCCCGACACGTCGCAGTTGGCGGGGCTGTTGACGCCGCCTGCCAGCTCAGGCGGACAGGGCGCATCGACGAACTTGACGAACTCGTGATCGGTGAACGCACCGTTGAGGTAGGCGGAGAGGCGCTGGGAGGGACGGATCGAGAAATCCGCCTCGATCCCGCGCACCCGCACCGCGTCTGCATTGGCCAGATAGCCGCGCAGCACGTTGCTGCCGCTGATGTTGCTGATGACGCTCGCCTGGAAGTCCTTGATCCGGGTCCAGAAGCCGGTGACGTTGAGCGTCGCGCGGCGACCCCAGAACTGCGACTTCACGCCGACCTCGAAATGGTCGACCTTCTCCGGGTCGATCTGCGCGACCTCCAGCGCCGGCGTGCCATCGGCGCGGCTGGGCACGCCGTTGAGGTTGATGCCGCCGGTCTTGAACGAGCGCGCATAGGTCGCATAGGCCATGACGTCGGCGGCGACATCGTACGACAGGTTCAGGTCGTACGAGAGGTTCCAGTCGCTGAAATTCGGCTCGAAGAACTGCGACGACTGGGTGCCGCGCTGCGCCGCGGTCCACGGATCGCCGTAATAGGGGTGCGAGGCGTCGTTGGTGATCAACTGGCGCGTGCCGTCCGAGGCGGTGCCGGTCACCACCGAATCGTAGCGTCCCTCCTTCTTGTCGTAGTTGATGCGGATGCCGGGCGAGATGGTCAGCCGGTCGGTCGCATGCCAGTTGAGCTTGCCGAACGCCGCCAGGCTCAGGTTCTTGAGCAGGATATCGTTTTCGGCGGTGATTCCGTTCAGTACCGCGGGATTGTGCGACAGCGGATTGCTCGGCGCGAGCAGCCAGGCGCTGGCGGCGGGGCCGGTCTCCTGGATGCCGGTCGTGTGGTTCTTCTGGTAAAAGGCGAAGCCGCCGACGACGAAGTCCAGCTTGCCCGCTTCATAGGCGTAGCGCAGCTCCTGGGTGTACTGGTCCTGGTGGGTCGGATTGTTGACCTTGGTGTAGATCGGCAGCCCGGTGAAATCGCGGTCGTTCTTCGGCCCCCAGTCCCAATAGCGCCAGGCGGTGACCGAGGTGAGCGTTCCGGGGCCGAGGTCCCATTCGACCCGCACTGACGCGCCGCCGAGTTCGTTGCGCGCGGCGAGATCGGCGTCGAGGTCGGTCAGGCGATCGAACGGATTGGTGCTCGGCACCCGATAGCCTGGGAACAGCGCGGTGAGCGCGGTATATTGGCGGTCGAGCGCACGCTGCGTCGTGCCGACGCGGGCGTAGACCTGGCCGCAGCAGATCGGGTCCTGAAGGTTGAAGTCGCCGGACAGCGTCACGCGGACGTCCTCGGCCGGCTTCCACAGCAGTGCGCCGCGTAGGCCGAGCGTGTCCTGGGAGTTGATCCAACTGTCAGTGGTGACGTTGTAGATCGTGCCGCGGCGGTCGGTGGTCGACAGGCTGAGCCGCGCGGCGAGCGTGTCCGACAGCGGGCCGGAGACCGACAGCTTGCCCTGCTTGAACCCGTAGTTGCCCGCCGACACCTCCGCCCGCCCTTCGAAGTCGAAGCTGGGCGCGCGCGTGGTGATGTTGATCGCGCCGGCGGTGGTGTTCTTGCCGTAGAGCGTTCCCTGCGGCCCGCGCAGCACCTCGATCTGCTCGACGTCGACGAAGTCGAGCGTCGCCGAAGCGATGCGGTTGTAGTAAACCTGGTCGACATAGATGCCGACGCCCTGTTCGAAGCCGTCGTTGGTCAGCCCGAACGGCGCGCCGATGCCGCGGATGTTGATGAAGGTGTTGCGCGGATTGGTGGAGAAGAACTGCAGCGTCGGCTGAAGCTGGGTCAGGCGGCTGATGTTGTACGCACCCTGCGCGTCGAGCGTCTCTCCGCCGATGACCGAAATGGCGAGGGGCACGTCCTGCACGTTTTCGCTGCGCCGGCGTGCCGTGACGACGACCTCGCCCGACGGCGGCGCTGCTGCAACCGCTGCTTCTTCCTCGATCGTTGCCGGCTCTTGAAGCGCGGCGGTCTGGGCATGTGCCGCGCTGCCGCCGGCCATCCCCGCGATGGCCGTTCCGGCAAACAGAACCGATCTGACTCCGAGCACCTTCCGCACCATCAACCTCCCCGTCAACTGGAGGACTAATCTCCACTACAAAGATCGGATATCAAGCGGAGTGCTGCTTTAGCGGCGCGAAGCAGGGCTTTCGAGGTGTTCGCCGCGTGCGTTCCTTCGTTCGCACCGACACGGAACGCCAAGCAACACGTCGTCACCCCAGCGAAGGCGGGACCTTTGCATAAAGCTGGGGATGTGATTCTCTTCGCTGGGTATCGGAGAGATGAGATGCGCAAGCAGACGAGGCCGGCGTCCTTTGCGGACCTGTTGG